>DASZUY010000145.1:0-7408 GCA_035547495.1 Parafilimonas sp.
AAGATGTTTTCATCTGAAACATTAATAGGCAAACTCGCTGGTGTGTTTGCAGTGCTCGCTATTTTTATTTCATGTTTGGGGTTATTTGGATTAGCCGCTTACACTGCAGAACGCCGCACCAAAGAAATCGGAATACGCAAAGTGTTGGGTGCATCTGTTACAGGACTTGCAGGATTACTCGCAAAAGAATTTTTACAGCTTGTAACAATTTCATGCGTCATCGCTTTTCCTGTTGCCTGGTGGTTTATGCATAACTGGCTGCAGGATTATGCATATAGAACAACAATAGATTGGTGGATGTTTGCCTTGGCAGGAATCGCTGCCTTATTGATTGCATTGCTAACAGTAAGTTTCCAGGCAATAAAGGCAGCAATAGCAAACCCAGTGAAGAGTTTGAGAACGGAATAATTAATTGGGAAAAGTACGATTGGGAAATTTCGAAATTTCCCAATTCCAAAATTTCAAAATCAACTTTATGTTTAAGAATTATTTCAAAACGGCGTGGAGAAATCTGGTGAAGAACAAGTTTTATTCGTTCATCAATATTGCAGGTTTAACACTCGGCTTAACTGTTGGTATTTTAATCCTGTTATGGGTACAGGATGAATTTAGTTATGATAGTTTTCATAAGAATGCAAAGCATATTATCAAGCTGGAAAATATGGTTGGCACTAACGACAGCCGACAGTTATGGACCGAAACAACCGCGCCAATCGCCGTTATGGCGAAACAACAAATTCCGGGAATTAAAGATGTGGTGCGTATTACTGGAAATTATTTTTATGCGTTGTATAAGTATAATAACAAATCTTTCAGCGATGAAAAAAATTTCTTTACTGATCCAACATTCTTTACTGTATTTGATTTCCCGATTATAAAAGGAAATAAAGTCAATCCTTTTCTTGATAATTATTCTGTTGTACTTACAGAAACCACGGCAAAGAAATTTTTTGGTACTGACGACGTGATTGGAAAAGTGATTACTGCCGATGACAGCGCGCATTTTAAAGTTACAGGTGTTATCAAAGATCTACCGAAGAACTCAAGTATACAGGGTGATATGTTTTTTCCAATGAGTTTGCTCGCGCAAAAAAGATATGCGGGGAACACCAGCGGGCAAAACATTTCCAACGACTTTGCACAATTTGATTTTGATACTTTTCTTTTGCTGGGACCGGGCTTTTCATTCGATGGCTTTTCGAAAAAATTGCGTGATATACATTTAAGCGTTAAGCCAGATGATACTGATATAGGATATGTTTGGTTACCGCTTGAAAAAATTCATTTATATCATAGCGACGGAAGTGAAGGCGGCGCAAGCACGGTGCGTATGTTTATGATCATTGCGATTCTTATCTTAATTATTGCGTGCATCAATTATGTAAATCTCTCAACAGCACGTTCAATGCTGCGTTCAAAAGAAGTAAGCTTACGCAAGATTGTTGGCGCAGCAAGATTGCAATTGTTTTTTCAGTTCATTATTGAAACAACATTGCTTTTTGTTTTTGCAATTATTATTTCATTAATACTTGTTTATACATTATTGCCGTTGTTCAACCAGGTTTCAGGTAAAGAAATCGTCATCAACTTTACAGATTATCATATCTGGATCGTGATACTTTCATCAATCGTCGGAACATTGATTATATCCAGTATTTATCCTGCAATTTTATTATCATCATTCGAACCTATTAAAGCATTAAAAGGAAAAATATCTGCAGGCATCAGCAGTGCTATGTTCAGAAAAATATTAGTTGTTGTTCAGTTTACATTTTCAATTGTATTGATAACCGGAACCATTGTTATCGGCGATCAGCTTCGCTACATTCAATCAAAACAATTAGGGTATGATAAAGAAAATGTATTAACGATGCCGATGATTAATATGGCGCCGCACCTTGATGCTATTCGTGCTGATCTTTTAAAACAACCAGGCGTAACCAATGTAACATGGTCAAGTGGTGATATTGTTGCGATGGGCGGGCAAACAGGTGATAACGATTGGGATGGTAAACAAAATGGTGAAACGGTTATGCTAAGCCCGAATAATGTAGATGAAAACTTTATTCCATTTTTTAAAATGCAATTGCTTGAAGGAAAAAATTTTGTTGGTGATATATCCGACTCAACACATTTTATTTTAAATGAAACAGCCGTTGCTGCGATGCGTTTAAAGAATCCAATTGGCAAACGCATCAGGCTTTGGGAAACTACCGGAACAATTACGGGTGTTGTAAAGGATTTTAATTTTCAATCGGTGCGTTATAAAATAAAGCCCGCTATTTTTTATAATCATCAAAAAACATATGGACATATTTATGTAAGAACAACCGGCAGAAATTTACCAAACGTAATTGCCGCAACAAAAAAAGAATGGGATACTTACAATGCGATGTTTCCATTCAGCTATAATTTTTTAGATGATAAATTCAAAAGCTTATATGAAAATGAGCAACGCACGGGTTTACTCTTTAACATATTTGCAGGCATTGCCATTTTTATTTCCTGTCTTGGTTTGTTTGGTTTAGCAGCATATACAGCACAGGTGCGCACCAAAGAAATTGGCGTAAGAAAAGTGCTGGGTTCAAGTGTGTCAGGCATCATTCATTTATTAGCAAAAGATTTTGTAAAGCTTGTTGTAATTGCTATTGTAATTGCAACGCCCATTGCATGGTATTTAATGCATGCATGGCTGCAGGATTTTGCCTACAAAATAAATCTTGGCTGGAGTGTATTTGTTATCGCAGGCTTAATTGCGATTGCGATTGCATTGTTCGCGATAAGTTTTCAGTCCGTTAAGGCAGCAATAGCCAACCCGGTGAAAAGTTTAAGAACGGAATGATAAACGTGAATGGTGAATCATTAATCGTGAATGATAAATCACAAAATCATAAATACGAAATCAACTTTTATGTTTAAAAATTATTTCATCACAGCATTCAGAAATTTTTGGCGCAACAAAACTTTTTCTGTTATCAATGTGCTGGGTTTATCTATTGGCATCAGCGCTTCACTTATCATTTTTATGATCGTCTTTTATGAGTTCAATTACGATAAGTTTGAAAAAGATAATGATCGCATTTATCGTGTAGTAATGGATGCAAAGTTTGGCGGCGTTGAAGGTCATAGCGCTGCGGTGCAGGCTCCGTTGGCGAATGCTATACAAAGAGAAGTAACAGGTGTTGATCTTACCGTTCCAATCATGCAATTCCAGGGAGATGGAAATGCAAAAGTGCGTGTTCAAAGAACAGGCTCATTTCAGCCATTAATATTTAAAGAACAACCTGATATCGTTTTTACTAATCCGCAATATTTTTATTTGTTACCATTTAAATGGATTGCAGGCACACCAAATGCATCGCTTAAAAATCCATTTAATGTTGTATTAACCGAAAGTCGCGCACATGAATATTTTCCGTCACTTCCTGCAAGTGATATTATCGGCAAACAAATAAATTATAATGATGATTTTACCGTAACTGTTTCAGGTATTGTAAAAGATTTGCATCAGCAAACAGCATTTAATGCAGTTGAATTTATTTCTTACGCAACCATTGCGCAAACACATTTGCAGGATCAGTTTATGATGAATGTTTGGAATGACTGGATGGCTTATTCGCATTTGTTCGTAAAACTTTCTGCAGGCAGTAATGCAACGCAAGTTGAATCGCAATTAAAAACATTGCTTGCAAAGTATAATAAAGATGTAAACAAAGATGCGGCAAACACGATGCGTTTTCATTTGCAACCTTTAAATGATATCCACTTTAACAGCAATTACCAGGGTTTTGGTTATAGAGTTGCAGACTTGAAAACTTTATACGGCTTGCTGGTTATTGCAGCGTTTCTTTTGCTGTTAGGCTGCATCAACTTTATTAACCTCACAACTGCAAATGCCACTCAACGTGCAAAAGAAATTGGTATTCGCAAAACAATGGGCAGTTCAAAAAAACAATTGGTATTACAGTTTTTAGGCGAAACATTATTCATCACTTTTATTGCAACATTCATTTCAGTTTGCATCACACCTTTACTCTTTAATGTGTTTAAAGATTTTATTCCGCCCGGTTTAGATTTCAGCTTCTTTTATCAAACTTCTGTTTTAATATTTCTTGTTGGTCTCACCATTTTTGTAAGTTTTATTTCAGGAATATATCCGGCATTGATTTTATCAGGTTATAAACCGGTGATGGTTTTAAAAAACCAATCATTTATAAGCAAAGGGGAAACAAGACATGCATGGATAAGAAAAGGATTAACGGTGTCGCAGTTTGTAATTGCGCAATTTTTTGTGATTGCAACTATTATGGTGAGCAAACAAATTAATTATTCGCTGAATGCTGATTTAGGATTTAATAAAGATGGCATCATAACTTTTGAAACGCCGCGTGATACAGTGAAGGCACACACACAACAACTCTTAAACAGCATCAATGCAATTCCGGGCGTAGAGGTTGCCAGCTCTGGTTTTCTTTCGCCTGCAGATGAAGGAATTTCAATTACAAATATTCAATATGCTCCCAAAAAAGATGTGCAGCCGCAGGTGCAGTTAAGATGGGGCAACCCGCAATACATCGATGTGTACAAAATAAAATTATTAGCCGGAAGAAATGTAGCAGCGAGTGATACGTTCAGAGAGTTTTTAATTAATGATACTTATGCAAAATTGTTAGGCTTTCAAAAACCTGCTGAAGCTATCGGAAAGTATTTAACTTTTAACGGAAAGCAAATACCAATCGTTGGTGTGATGCAGGATTTTCATGACCAGTCGATGCGTAGCCAGATATTTCCGTTAGTGTTTACAGATGGTAATGGCGGAACTTTTCATATTCGTTTTAAAAAAACAACTGCTGGTGCTGCAGCATGGCATACTGCGATCATGCAAATTCAAAAAGCATTTAAGCAGATGTATCCTGGTGAAAATTTTAATTACAAATTTTACGATGATACAATTGCATCCATGTATACAAAAGAAGAGCAGACAAAAGGCTTGCTTACATGGGCAACAGGTCTTGCAATTTTTATTAGTTGTCTCGGCTTATTAGGATTGGTAATGTACACCATCAACACGCGTGTAAAAGAAATTGGTGTTCGAAAAATACTGGGCGCATCTGTAACAAACATTGTTTCTATTTTATCAACTGATTTTATAAAACTTGTTTGTATAGCATTTTTAATTGCTGCACCGTTAGCATGGTGGGCAGTTTATAAATGGTTGCAGGACTATGCTTACAAGACTGCAATGAGTTGGTGGGTGTTTGTGTTATCTGGTGTATGCATGTTGCTGATCGCTTTAATAACATTAAGCCTGCAAACCATAAAAGCAGCAATAGCAAATCCGGTAAAGAGTTTGAGAACCGAGTAACAATTATTAATAACAAATCGTTACACCTGAAATGATAAATCAGAAATAGCAACATCAATACATCCATAAATCACCTTTTATGTTTAAGAACTATTTAAAAATTGCCTGGAGAAATCTTATTAAGAACAAGGTTTACTCAATCATAAATATCGTGGGTCTTGCAGCGGGCATGGCGGTAGCCATGCTTATTGCTTTCTGGATTTGGGATGAAGTAACGTATGATAAGTATCACACAAATCATGATCAACTGGCGCAGGTGATGACAACCTTTGTTGATGACCAGGGTAAGATGGGAACCGGTGAGGCAGTTTGCATGCCCATTGGCGATGAATTACGCGGTAAGTACGGAAGTGATTTTAAAAATGTATCGATGGCGTCATGGAATTTCGGTCATATATTGGTTATTGGCGACAAAAAAATATCATCCAATGGCATGTGGGTCGAATCAAATTTTCCAACAATGTTTTCCTGCCGTATGCAAAAAGGAAATATTAACGGACTAGCTGATCCTTCATCGATTTTAATAAATGCGTCGCTTGCAAAAACGTTATTTGGTGATGCTGATCCCATCAACAAAATGATTCGACTTGATAACAAAGACAATTACAAAGTCGCCGGTGTGTTTGAAGATTTTCCGCATAACACAACTTTATACGACACAAAATTTTTACTGCCCTGGAAAAAATATATTACAACAGAACAATGGTTAAAAGATGCCGCCACGCAATGGAACAATCATTCATGGCAGGCATTTGTACAGGTGGCTGACCATATAGACATGGATAAGGAAACAGAGAAGATAAAGAATATTGTGATGGTGCATAAAAATGCAAAGACGGATGGAGTTGAGCAAGCGGTTTTATTTCCGATGGATAAATGGCGTTTATACAGTGATTTTAAAGACGGCAAACCATCAGGAGGTCGCATACAATTTGTTTGGTTGTTTTTAATCATTGGTGTCTTTGTGTTGATGCTTGCATGTATCAACTTTATGAATCTCTCAACAGCACGAAGCGAGAAACGTGCAAAAGAAGTAGGCATTCGCAAAACAGTTGGCTCCGTGCGTCAGCAATTAATTAGTCAATTTTTAAGTGAGTCTGTTCTGGTGGCGTTTGTATCGTTTGTGTTTTCCATAATTCTTGTTGTGTTATTGTTGCCATTGTTTAACAAGCTTGCTGATAAAAATGTAGGCATACCGTGGAGCAGCGGAATATTTTGGTTGGCAGCACTCTCTTTTACTTTTATTACAGGATTAATTTCCGGAAGTTACCCGGCATTGTATTTATCAAGATTTGAACCCATCAAAGTTTTAAAAGGAACATTTCGTGTTGGAAGATTTGCATCGTTACCGCGCAAGGTTTTAGTGGTTGTTCAATTCACTTTCTCTATTGCATTAATTATCGGAACTGTAATTGTTTTCAATCAAATTCAATATGCAAAAAACAGACCTGTTAATTACAAAAGTGAAGGTCTTATCACCATCAATATGTCAACACCTGATTTGTACGGACATTATAATGCAATAAAAAGTGATTTGCTTGCAACCGGTGTTGTAGATGATATGGCAGAATCATCCAGCCCAACAACAGGTGTTTGGAGCAACCAAATCGGGTTTAACTGGGAAGGAAAAGATCCGAACACATTACCAAGTTTTGGTACGATTGCAGTAACTGATGATTTTGGTAAAACGATTGGCTGGCAGATTAAAGAAGGAAGAGATTTTTCTAAAGAATTTGCAACGGATAGTTTAGCTATGATCTTAAATGAATCTGCGGTTAAACAAATTGCAATGAAAAAAGATATTGTTGGGCAAACCATTCAATTCAATGATAAAAATTATCATGTTATTGGTGTGATAAAAGATATGATTATGGAGAATCCTTATTCGCCTGTAACACCAACTGTTTTTATGCGTGATTATGAATGGGCAAACGTTATTACAATTGCTATTAAACCAGGAACACCCATAAAAACTGCTTTGGGGAAAATAGAAGGCGTGTTCAAAAAATTCAATCCAAGCTCTCCTTTTGACTATACATTTAA
>DASZUY010000146.1:0-18039 GCA_035547495.1 Parafilimonas sp.
ATTTCAATGGATAATATTTTCCATTGTTTGCAAACGAACTGTATAATGCTGCCATTTCATCGAGCCTTACGCTGCACCCGCCAAGAATTAATGACAGACCTTCTTTATCACGATTTTTCCATGCATCATTAAAACCTGCTACAGTAATCTTATTTAAAAAATTTTTTAAACCCAATTGATTTAATAATTCAACTGCAGGAATGTTCAATGAATTTTTTAAAGCATCTTCCGCAGTAACATTGCCGCGAAATTGCATGTCGTAATTCTCCGGCGCATAACCTGCAATGTTTAACGGCACATCTTCTAAAACAGTTTTCGGTGTGATGAGACCTGCATCAAAACTTAAACCATACAACAGCGGTTTTAATGTACTGCCGGGCGAACGCGAAGCCTGTACACCATCTACTTCGCCGTAATGCGCTCTGTCTTCAAATGATGGCGAACCAACATAAGCCATCACTTCATGTGTTTTATTGTTGATGACAATTACTGCTGCATTATTTATGTTCTGCGCTTTTAATTGCGCTGCATAATTACTTACAATCGTTTCTGTTTTTTGCTGAATGGTTTTATCTAATGTGCTGCGTAATTGTGTTTGCTCTACATTTTTTTTATGCAATCGCCATGCGAACTGCGGAACTCCATGCGGCGCACGCTGACGTTTTGCTGTTAAAGGTTCATTCAATGCATCATCAATAATAACATCGGCAAATAATTTTTCATGTTTAAAATTTTGCAGCCATTTATTTCTCTCACTAATAATTACTGCATTATTTTTTCCTGGCACCAAAGAATTTGGTCGATTAGGAATTACCGTTAATGCAGTTGCTTCTGCAAGTGAAAGTTTATCAGGTGTTTTGTTGAAATATAAAAGTGAAGCAGTTTTTATTCCGGCGATATTTCCACCATACGGTAATAGGTTGCAATACAATTCAAGAATTTCTTTTTTGCTGTGATGCAATTCCAATTGTTCTGCACGAAACATTTCAACACACTTATTGAAGTAGGTTCTGCTTTCAGGATGTAACATGCGCACCACCTGCATGCTGATGGTTGATGCACCTGATGTTCTTTTTAAATGAAATAAATTATTGAAGAAGGCTCTGCTAACAGCAACAGGATTTACGCCCGGATGGCTATAAAAATATTTATCCTCTTTATAAATAATGGCGCGTGTAAACTCAGGCGAAATCTCATCGAGCGATGCTTTGATGCGCCATTGCTCATCTTTTGCAAGCCATGCGTGTAACACAGTTCCATCTCTTGCTTCAACAACGGATGAGTATGCAACATCAATATGAAATGGGAAAATCAAATCAATTAAAAAAAATAAAATGATGCATGATAGAATTGCAATGCCTGTTCTTTTTAATATTTTGAATAGCTTCCCTTTCATCGCAAATTCAAATTATTTATCTGAAACCGTTACAGTGCCCGCACCATTATACGAATGATACGCGCCGTTATACATTGCATCAGCCTGCACCGGACCCAATTGATATTCTCCCGGCGAAACAGCACGCACCATGTAATAATAATTTTTTGCCTGCCCTGTTGCAGAAGTAAACATTAGAATCCTGTCATCGCGTATGTCCGTATAATCAGGCGTTGCAGCATCTGTTATCCATTTTATATCCGGCATTTCTGTGAGCCGCGTGTTTTCGATTTCAAACCCTGCCGGCAACATATCAGTGATAACAACATTATCAACATCGCTGTTATACTGAGATTCCAGCGTAAGCTTTACAATCACCAAATCATTCTGATGAAAATTCCCGCTGCTTATTACATTTCCATTTCTATCCAAAAATGTTCGACGCACTTTTAAATATTTATCTTCCTGCAAATAACTGCCGTCACTTGTAATGCCGCTTGTTTCCCAGAAATAATAATAATTGCCCTGACCTTTTACATTCAATTGCATTAATGAGTTTGCATATTGTTTTGTATCGAGTGTAATGCTAGCACCAGTTGTGTTTGCAATTGTTTTTCCGTTTGCGTTAATGCTTGCAGTTGCATTGGTGGCATTACTCATGTGTGCAATTTTTCCTAGTGCCAAAACACTCCACGCATTTTCCTGCGTGTTTAAATAATATGCATGCTTCAATTGCTCTGAAAGTTGTTTTGCCATAATTCCCACCTGCTGGTTATTCGGGTCAACATCCAGTAAAACATTTAACGATAACGCTTCATCTCTTATGTAAGAATAAAAACTTCCGCCGAAAGATGTGTTGGGTTTCTCGCCTTCAAATGCAGCGGGCAAAACATCTTTCGCTTGCTTTGCTTGTCCTGAAAGCGCATACGCTGCACTCAATAAATATTTGCCATCGAGCGTAAGCAATTCCTGGTGCGCTTTATAATAATTCATGAACGATTGTTGCGCTTCCCCTGCCAATGCAAGCACATATAAAGAATATGGTACTTCTTCCGGCGCAATGCGCTTTGATTGATTATCGTTGTAATAAAATGTTTCCGTTTCCCTGCTGTTTAATTTGTATTGCATGTATTGCAGCAAACGGTCAACAACACTGTTGTTCACTTCATAACCTGCCTTGCGTGCTTCAATTAAAAAATGTGTTGCATAAACACTTCCCCACCAGCTTTCATAACTGCCGCCAGGCCAAAACGACAAAGCACCGTCGGGCAATTGCATGGATTGAAGTTTATTGATAGCCTGTTGCACATTGTATGCAGGATTCATGTCCTTATCTTCTTTGCCCGAAATACTTTTCACCAAATCATAATAATATAATTGCGGAAAGGCAGTAGATGTTGTTTGCTCAACGCAGCCATAAGGATAATTAACCAGGTACGATAAATTTTTTGAGAAAGGCAACAACGGCGATTTTCCAACAATCAATTTTGATGAAACGGTTGATGGGATGAATTTATTTTGAAGATTGATTGTTGCAGGCGCATTTTCGCTTGCAGAACCGCTGCCTGATAATATTTGTAATGATGCAGGCGGTCGAACACCAATTTCTGTTTCATCTGTGAAAGTTTGATTCATTGCTTTTACAGAAACGGTTACTTTACCTGCACCGATCGCTTGTTGTGCACCGATGTTGAAGACTACACGTTGCTGTCTATTCGCAGGAAGATTTATGGTTTGCGATTGAGCGCTCAACATTCCTAATGGTCCGGATAATTGAACAGACACAACTGCGTTTGCATTTTGATTGGTTGTATTGCTCAAGGAAACCGGCATCACCACTTTATCTTTTGGCGACAAAAATCTTGGAAGCGCTGTGCTGATAACAACCGGGTCTGCGACTTTCATGTGTTGTTCTGCACTGCCAAAAGTTTTGCCCTTGTATGCTGCAGCCATCACACGCAAATCGCCTGAAAACTGCGGCACATCTATATTATAATGAACAAGACCACTTGCATCAGCCTGCATAATTCCGCTCCAGAACGAAACCAGTTTTACACGATTCACAAACACAGGGTTCACGCGCATTTTTGATTCTGCACCTGCATCACCACCTGTACTTGATTTTGTTGTTTTTATTTCGGGCAATAACCATGGATATATATCATAACTATTTATGCCAAGCGCTACTTTCTGATAAAAATAATTGTATGGGTCAGGTGTTGAATAATTTTTCACCTGTAAAATTCCTTCATCCACTGCAGCAATAGTTACGTAAGCACCGGGCTGCGTTTTTACTGTAATGGTTTGTTTTGTTTTTGATCTTGATTTTGCTGTAACATCAACACTAACCGGTAAGTGATTTGAAGCATTTTCAATCAACACAGATTTTATTCCATGTGCAACAGTAAGCGGCATATCATCGCCGTTCATTGGTCTGAATAATGTTGCGGAAATATAAATGTTCGGCAAATAATCATCATCTGCTTTTAAAGAAAGCGAAGCCGATTTATTTTTTGCATCGAGATAATAATATTTAATGAGATGGTCACGCTCAACTGTAACCAGCATCTTACCATCAAATGGTGTTGTGAATAATGCATTGATGGTTTCACCATTTTGATATTTTTTTTTATCAGTTGTTATGTCAACATTGCCTTCATTGTTTACTTCAAATGAAGTGTATTGCGTATCGCCAAAACCCCACGCATATAATTCTGTCGCCACATAACTGTTCGATCCGCCATAAAAAACACGCACTTCATAATCGCCGCTTAACTGCGGCGTAAAATAAAAAATCGTTGAAGTGCCGTTGACAGTAAGCTTTTGTTGCGAGATGGTTTTTTCTTCTTCACGCGAAACATACTTGAATGAATTTCCATCTTGCTGAATAACGGTGTGCCATTCTTTTTTTATCACTGCAATTTGCACTTGCGCAGATTGTATGTTTTCATTTTTATCCACTGCAATCAATCCTATTTTAACCGGCTTGCGCGTATCAACATACTCCGCATTATTTTTTATGCCGATGAAAACCGGTTGCGTATAAACAGTAAAATCCTGGTAACGATGCACCGGTCTTCCTGTTTCATCAAACACCGTTGCCATTAAATTACCTTTTAATAAACCGATGTTTGAAATATCCTGCGGCAATTGAAAAACTTCTGTGGCAGCACCGTTTCCATCAACTTTATCACTGTGCAGATCTGCATTGAAAGAAAAATTATTTACAACAGAAAAATCATAATCCGGAAATTTCTTTGAATTGAAGGTTGCTTTATCCAAATTCAATTCGCACTGGTAATTCAAATTGGCTGCCGGTGTTCCAAATAAATTATCTGCTTGTATTGTTGTGTGAATGGTATCTGCTGTGTGATATTCTTTTTTATCAATATTGAAATTCACTTTAATTCTATCCGGCATAAATTCTTCAACACTTATATCATATGTGTTCAGCAAAACATCATTGCCTGTTAGCAATTGCAATGTGTAATCACCGGTTAACGCAGTTGTTGGTGTGGTGAATTCCGTTTCCGTTGAACCTTCATCATTTAAAATTTTTCGCATCGTAGAAATCTCTTTACCGTTCGGTGCAATCAATTTGAACTTCACCGGAATTTCACCTGGTTCATTCCATTGTTCATCACGCACAACTGTTGATACGTGCATGGTTTCACCCGGGCGATATAAATTTCTTTCTGCATAAATCATTGCATTCAAACCTGTGCTGTTCGGCGTTCTTCCACCTACATCAAAACGTGATGTTTGAATTAAGCTGTTATCAAGCCAGACAAAGCTAAACTCATCGTCTTTCTTTGCTGTAACCATTCCGACATTAAAACCCGGTGAATGTTCACTGATATCTTTAAAAACAGCAACACCGCTTGCATCCGTTTCGGCAGTATATAATTTTTGATTGTTAGTGCTGTAAAATGAAATATTTACGCCTTGCATGTTCGTTGCATCTATTATCGAGTTTGCAAAAACATACATGTTGTCTTGTTCCTGTTTTACAATTAAACCGATATCAGAAACAGAAAGCACTTTTGATTGCTGCACCCAATAATGGTGTTTTGATGCAACGGTAATTACATAAATGCCATTGTAATCTTTTATGCGGTCAGAAAAATCAAGATGCAGAATTGCAGATGCATTTTGCCTGGGAAGTTTTGATGTGCTGTAATCTTTTTGAAAAATAGTGTCACCCAAATTTTCTGTATCGTAATACATGTAATCGCCGCCGTTGTAATCATCATCATTATTATCATCACCGTTGTCTGTGCTTTCTTCATAACCATATCCATAAGATTGATCTTTGTGCATAAAATGTTCGAGATTATTTTCATACACTTTTACTACAGATACTGTTACTTCGGGAACATTTACAATATTCAGCGCAAGATTTTTATAACCGGTTGAAGAGAGATACATTCCTTTTTGATTGATAAAAGAAACCGACGGTTTTAATTTTCCGAAGAAAACAGAACCTGTATAATCTGTCTTCATTTTTCCACCGAAAGCTCCTTCAAGATGTGATGAGACAGTAAGCTGGTAAGTTTGCTCCGGTGAAAGTTTTGTGCTGGTGATTGTGAAGCCTGCATCATTCAAACTCACATCAAACGGAACAGATGGTTCAATTGTTAGCATGCTTTTCAAACTATCTTCCAACACAGGCTCGGAAGTATTTACAGTAATTGTTCCTTCGTTACCATTGTGGTTAGAAATGATACCTGTTACCGCCAAATCAAATCTTGACGGAATAGATGCAGTAATGGTTGTATCATTTGCTGAAACATATTTGCTGTGTGTTACAGAAATGCCTTTGCTCATTTCTATTTTCAAAGGTGTTTCTTCATCCAGGTTATTTACAGGATTAAATTGCAGCGACAGCGTTTTTCCTGTGCCATCATTGGCAGACATAATGCTGATTGTATTTCCATTTGAACTCAACTTTAAATGCGATGCGGCTTCATTCAGCTTTACTTCATAATTAAAATTCACATCAAGCTGCACCATTACATTTGAAACATTTTTTCCGCGTGTATAAGAAAGATGTGTATCTGTTATGCGTAACGGTGCTGTATGAAATTGAAACGGACCTTTATCAAACGAATATTTTTTTGCGCTGTAATTAAGAATAGCAGGTGTTATGGTTGCAGTATATTCTGTTCCCGGTTGAAACCCCTGCGCAGGAGAAAACATTAATTCACTTGAGCTATTCCATTTGAACGCACCTTTCACAGCAGGACTAAATTCTACGTAATCCGTACTGTCCCACGATTGCAAAAGACTATCAGGATAAATGTCTTTGTTGAAATCGAAAACCAGGTTTTGTTGTTGCTCAATTTCTTCATTGAAATTTTTGTAGCTAACAGTTAATTCGTTTTTGGTTGTATTGCACGACAAGCAAAAAAATAGGCACCCGATCAAAAAGATGGATACCCAAAATGTGGACTTCATAAATAATGTGTGAATATTAGTTAACGATGGAAACAAGAAAAATTGTTTTGGATTTTTTATTTACGTTTCAATTTAACATATACAAAAGTTTTATCCAAAATTTAAAGTGATTAACAAAAGCTGATCAATGAATTTATTCTTTTACGACAGGATATCCCGGGTCGATCCAATTCACTTTTAGGTTGTGTCGCAGATCGAGCAGGTAATAGTTTGTAAACTTCATTTCTTTTAATGTCTGCATTGCCGGGCGAATATCGGGGCAATGATCAAAAGGACAGCAACCACAATACACTACTATCTTTTTATTTTTATTCATCTTTGATAACTGCGTCTTGAATTTTGCAAGGTTATCTGCATCCTTCACCATTCCAACATGAATTGAACCGGGTATATCGCTGAATGGTCCAACACTGATTATAGTAACACTTGCAGCATTTGTTTTAAGCATATTTGCTAAAACCGCCGGTTGCATCAATTGGTTTTGTGTCCAGGTGGAATCTGTTTGAGCGTGTGCATTTATTGCAAACGTTAGTAAAAATGCAAACGCTAAATATTTAAATACTGTGTATTTCTTCAAGCTTGATTTTTTTGCAAATTATGAAATGATTATCGCTTGGTTGCAATTATAGCGTTGCAGTTATGCTAAGTGGTAACAGTAAAATGATATTTACAAAACATTTTGTAAAATGTATATTGCAGTGAACTGATTGCTTATGCGTACAAACACAGTGAGCTCTGTTTTTTCTGATTCAAAAAGTCATTATAAAATATTGGATGGACTGCGCGGCGTAGCAGCGATCATGGTTATTTGCATGCACGTGATGGAGCCGCTAGCTGGTGGCGATTATACGAAGATGCATATTAATCATGGCTATCTCGCAGTTGATTTTTTCTTTTTATTATCAGGCTTTGTAATTGCGCATGCTTACGATGACAGGTGGAACAGGATGAGCATAAAAGATTTTTTTAAGCGCAGGCTTATTCGGTTACATCCAATGATAATTATTGGCATGACGATCGGCGCCGTTTGTTTTTATTTCAGTGCATCAACTATTGTGTTTCCACCACTCAGCGGCACGCCGATTTGGAAATTGATAATCGTAATGCTCATTGGTTATACATTACTGCCGGTTCCTTTATCGCTTGATATAAGAGGTTGGGGCGAAATGCATCCGCTCGATGGCCCGGCATGGACACTCTTCTTTGAGTACATCGCCAATATTATGTATGCGCTCGTTTTGAGAAGAACATCTAAAACGGTGCTCACCGTACTTGTGATTATTGCTGCCGCAGCGTTAATGCAATATGCCGTTACAAGCAGCAACGGAGATTTAATTGGCGGATGGTCTTTAACAGCAGAACAGTTGCGTATTGGTTTTACAAGATTGTGTTATCCTTTTCTTGCGGGTATGTTGCTGGCGCGTGTTATAAAACCTGGTAATATGGGCAACACATTTGTTTGGTGCAGTTTGTTGTTGATCGTTATTCTTTCGATGCCAAGAATTGGCGGCAGTAATACAGCCTATTTTTGGATGAATGGATTGTATGAAGGATTAAGTATTGTTATCATCTTTCCAATAATTGTTTTTCTTGGCGCAAGCGGCAACATAAAAAATAAAAGAGTAGAAGCTGTGTGCCGGTTTTTTGGTGATATATCTTATCCTGTTTATATCATTCATTATCCTTTTGTGTACATATACACTGCATGGGTAGTAGATAATCATAAAACATTTTCGCAGGCATGGCCGTTTGCTTTGCTGATATTGACCGGCGCTGTTGCACTTGCGTACATACTCTTAAAGTTGTACGATTTACCTGTTAGAAAATGGCTGACAAAAAAATATTTGCCGGGAAAGAAAGTTCCTGCGCAGGCATAATATCAACTCCATTGTTGAATAATCACGCACACATTTGTGTTATCTCTTAACGCAAACTCTTTTGCACCCCATGGGCGAAGTGTTATTTTGTTTAAGTTGGGATGCAAGAACTGCGGATGCGTGTTCGAAATTTTTTCGTAGGCTTCCTGTATGTTATCTGTATGAAGCCTGATTTCGGGTCTGTCTTTATCAGCGTATTCTTTATTTTGAAAAAGGAAAACAGATAAGTTATCTTTTTGAACAACACAGCAAGGATTTTCAGCATGCAGATCGTTGTAGCCAATCGTGAATGCTAAACAATCGACAAAAAGATTAAGCCCGTCTTTTATGTTTTCATAAAAAATGTTGGGAACGAGTTTAGTAAAATTCATTTTGCTTTCATTAAAATTTTTTCAATTCAACATCCTGTATTCATTTGGTGATTGCCCAACATGTTGTTTAAACAATCTTGTAAAGTGTTGCGGGTATTTAAAGCCCAATTCATAGGCAATTTGACTCATAGATTTGTTTAAATCAAATACTTTTTCTTTAGCCACATCAATCAGTTTTGACTGAATATAGTCTTGTGCGGTTTTGCCGGTTTCTTTCTTAATAAGGTCACCAAAATAACCAGCTGATAAATGAAGTTCATTGGCACAATATGCCACAGAAGGCAAACCAATACTTTGCGGTTTATCAGTGTTAAAATATTCGTTCAGTAAACTTTCAAATCTCTCTAAAATGTTTTTATGTACTCTGTCACGGGTTATAAATTGACGTTGGTAAAAACGATTGCAGTAATCTAAGAACAGTTCGATATTTGATACAATCAATTTTTTACTATGATTATCTATTGCATGTTCTAATTCATATTGAATTTTAGAAAAGCAATCCAGCACAATTTTTCTTTCGCGTTCAGATATATGTAATGCTTCGTTAGATTGATAATTGAAGAAGCTGTAATCCTGAATTGTTTTGCCTAAAGAAGTTCCATGAATTAAATCCGCATGAAATACCAACGCATAACCTTTGGGTTGATAAATTTCTCCGTTACTGTTTATTCCGGCAACCTGACCAGGCGCAAGAAATACTAATGTTCCTTCCTGGTAATCGTAAGTTTCCCGTCCGTAAACCAAATCACCACATTTTACATCTTTAAGAAATACGGTATAGAAACCAAAATACATTTTTGAACCACTGCGTGGAGTTGCTTTAGATAGATCAACCATACTTACCAAAGGATGCAATGTTTCATTATTATTAAAAACATTGTATTCGTTTATCGTTTCAAATCTTCTCATATTATCCATAACATTTCTGTTTATCAATTTCAAAGCTACTGCTTTAATTAAACCTTAATTAAGCTGCAAGCCATGATCAGCAATATTGGTAGATAAAACCGTAATCTGTATACAATGCCCACAAAAAAATGCAGGCAACTTTGCGTTACAAAAAGAAACGTTAATGCAAACAGTAAAACTGAATAACGGAGTAAAAATGCCCATCCTGGGATTTGGTGTTTTCCAGGTGAAAGATTTAGATGAGTGTGAACGAAGTGTAAGAGATGCAATAAATGTAGGTTATCGCCTGATTGATACAGCGCAATCTTACGGCAATGAAGAAGCAGTTGGCAAAGCAATAAAAGATAGCAGGATTAAAAGAGAAGATTTATTTATCACAACAAAACTTTGGATACAATCAAATGGTTACGATGGAACTAAAAAGGCTTTTGAAAATTCGCTTAAAAAATTGCAGTTAGATTATTTGGATTTGTATTTAATACATCAACCATTTGGCGATGTGTATGGTGAATGGAAAGCCATGCAGGAGTTGTATAAAGAAGGAAGAGTAAGAGCGATCGGCGTAAGCAATTTTCATCCCGACAGACTTATTGATCTGATTATTCATAATGAAATTATTCCCGTAATAAATCAAATTGAAACGCATCCGTTTCATCAGCAAATTGAAACACAAAAGTTCTTACAGGAAAATAATGTACAGATAGAAAGTTGGGGTCCGTTTGCAGAAGGGAAAAACAATCTCTTTCATAACGAAGTGCTTGCTTCAATTGGAAAGAAGTATAACAAGACGGTTGCACAGGTTGTGATTCGCTGGCTTACACAAAGAGGTGTTATAGCTATTCCGAAATCAGTTCATAAAGAAAGAATGGATCAGAACTTCAACAGCCTTGATTTTGAATTGAGCACAGAAGATATGGAAGCAATTAAATCATTAGATACTAATACAAGTTTATTCTTCGACCATCGTGATCCCGCAATGGTGAAATGGTTGGGTGAAAGAAAATTGAACAATTAATTTATCATCAAAACAAAAAATATGAAAGCAAAAATTCTTGG
Source organism: Parafilimonas sp. (assembly GCA_035547495.1). GTDB lineage: Bacteria > Bacteroidota > Bacteroidia > Chitinophagales > Chitinophagaceae > Parafilimonas. The sequence goes on from DASZUY010000146.1 coordinate 11,046, forward strand.
ATTGTTTCTATTAATTATGAATGTGCAATCATCTTACGCACAACAGCATCCTCCAACGGAAACTATTCAAACAGCAACAAACAATACACCTGAACAACAGGAAGTCATCAACCTTTCAAAACAAAAATGGCAATGGATGGCAGATAAAAATGTTGATTCTTTAAATGTGCTGTTTGATGATAAAGCCATGTTCATTCACATGGGCGGAAGCTGGGGCAAAACCCAGGAACTTGCTACCATTAAAAGTGGCGGGATATGGTATAAAAAAGCAGAAGTGTATGCAGTTATAGTGAACATGTTTGATAACACTGCGATTCTCTTAAACGATATTGATTTGGTTGCAGAAGTAGGCGGCAACACGGTTACAAATCCCTTTATGGTGACTGAAGTATATATCAAAGAAAACGGTAAATGGAAGATGGGCTCACTTACATTTTCTCACCTGCTTAGACCGGTTAAATTGAATAATAATAATAATCAGTAGTACTAAAATTGTGGTTAAATCTTCTATTCATTAAAATAAATCATTAAAAATAAATTATGCAAACACGCAAACTTGGAAACAATGGTCTTGAAGTATCAGCCATTGGTTTGGGTTGTATGGGAATAAGTTTTTCTTATTATCCGTTTCCCGAAAAAAAAGATGCTATTCATCTTTTACAAAAAGCAGTTGAATTGGGTGTAAATTTTTTTGATACGGCTGAAGTGTATGGACCCTACACCAACGAAGAAATTGTTGGCGAAGCATTGGCGCCACTGCGTGAAAAAGTTGTTATTGCAACAAAGTTTGGTTTTAATATCCAGGATGGAAAAATGGTTGGCGTAAACAGCAAACCGAAACAAATAAGAAAAGCGGTAGAAGGTTCGCTAAAGCGATTGAGAACAGATGTAATTGATTTGTTGTATCAGCATCGTGTTGATCCAAATGTTCCGATTGAAGATGTTGCAGGAACCGTGAAAGATTTAATTGCGGAAGGCAAAGTAAAATATTTTGGTTTGAGTGAAGCAGGTGCACAAACTATTCGCAAAGCACATGCAGTGCAACCGGTAAGTGCGTTGCAAAGTGAATATTCTTTGTGGACGCGGCAGCATGAAAAAGAAATTATTCCAACCATTGAAGAATTGGGAATTGGTTTGGTTGCATTTAGTCCGTTGGGCAAAGGATTTCTTGCAGGCAAAATAGATGAGCACACTAAATTTCAGGAAGGTGATATTCGCAGCATTCTTCCACGATATACGGAAGAAGCACGTGCTGCCAATAAAACGTTGTTGGATTTATTGCAACAATTTGCCGAAAGAAAAAATGCAACGACTGCACAAATTGCATTGGCGTGGGTGCTTGCACAAAAACCATGGATTGTTCCGATTCCCGGCACAACAAAATTGCATCGTTTGCAGGAAAATATTGGTGCTGCAAGTATTGCATTTACTGATGAGGAACTCAAGCAAATTGAAATAGCTTCTGCTGATATTAATATAGTGGGTACGAGATATACGGAAGCAATGGAGAGATCGACGGGATTGTAATTAGAATTGATATTTCTTTTTAATTGTCAGGGCTCTTTACAGCGATCAGAAAATGCTTTTTTTTCACCGTCGTATGTTGATAAAGAACCTGCGAATTTGTGAAATTGTAAAACCGGGACTTATTGCTATCTCTGTTTGGAAATGATCATGGCTCAAACCGCCAATAGATTTATATCAATGCAGGAGATCCTTTTTATTTCAATTTAAAAATTATAATCCACCGTCATCATAAAATTGCGTGGTTCGCCGGGCCACTTGCTTATGTTGTTATAAGCGCTTAACCAATATTTTTTGTTGGTGAGATTTTCAATGTTTGCAGCAATGGTAAAAGCTTTATAGTTGTATTGTAAGCCCGCATTGAAAATAATAAAACCGGGCAACGTAAATCCATCAACAAGCGTGTTGCGTTTGCTTTGCTGCATGTGCCCGAGAGAAATGGCAAAGCCTTTTAAAAAATTATTTTGGAAATTATATTTTATCCATGATGTTGATGAATGCAGCGGCGCATCTTCAATGATCTTTCCAACATCTTCAGTAATGTTGCTCTTCACAATTTTTGCTTTGTTGTAAGCGTATGAAAAATGAATACTTAATGCCTCTGTTATATTTCCATTCAGTTCAGTTTCTATACCGTTGCTTCGCTGCCTGCCCCGTTGCACATATAGATCAGGTTCGTTTGGATCATTTGCATTTACAGCAACATTTTCTACAGCGAGCGAATACAATGAAATTGTTGCAAACATTTTATTTTGAAACAGGTTCGCTTTAATGCCTGTTTCATACAATTCGCTTACAATAGGCTTGAAGGGCGCGTTGAATGTTTGTCGCATAGTTGACATTTCAAAAGGATCGAAACCTTTATTATACGTTGCATAAACACTAAAGCTTTTTGAGGCATTAAAAACAAGTCCAAAACGCGGAAGCAGAATATGCTCATCCAGATCGGTTGAAGTATCAGATGATGCATCTTCATCGTCTGCATCTGCATAAAGTTCACCTCTTATGCCCATTAATAAACTCCATTTTTTATAACTCATTTGTTCCTGCACATACATGCCCTGCGTATGATAACCTTCCGCTTCAAGATCAACTGCATCGCTTTCAGCCGGCTTATAATTTTTAATGGATGGCTGTAAATATTGCGGATGTAAAAGACTAAACGTTGCAGCTATTCCATTGCCTTCTCCAAAAGCTATATTCTCAAAACTTTGCTGGTTTAATTCAACATCTGTGCTGATGTAATCGTAACCGGCAACGACGTTGTGTTTAAACGCACCTGTATTGAAACTAAAATTGAAATAGTTTGAAAGCGTATTGGTGACAGTATGATATTGCCATTGCGCATAATAAAGATTAACTGAATCTGCCGTTATATAATTTTTAAATGCGTGCTCAGCAACATTTTGTTTTGTGATGTAATTGAGATAACCCGAGTTGAATGTTATATGCGGATTAATCTTGTATTGAAACAAAACATCTGTTGCAAAATCATTTTCATGTAAATAGTCGCCCGGCTGTGTAAGTGATAAATTGATCGGTGTTGAAAGCAAATCATTATTGTGTTCAATGCCAGGCTGACCGCGATCAACAATACTATTTGTGTGCGAAAAAGAGAAATCAATATTTAATGAAATTTTTTGATTGGGTTGAAAAGATAGGGAAGGAGCTATTTGATATGCTTTCGCATAAAACTCATTTACAAAAGAATTGTGCGCATCATAGCCTGCATTAAAACGGTAAAGCAATGTTTTTGATTTATTGATTGGTCCTGTAACATCGCCCTGCACACGATAATGATCCCAGCTTCCATAACCAACACTTATATTCTGTTGTTGATTTAACAGTGGCTTTTTTGTTACAAGGTTTACGGTGCCGCCGGGATCGCAGTTGCCATATAATGTTGCCGATGGACCTTTAATTACTTCAATGCGTTCAATATTTACAAGCATTGAATTTGTAAAAGTTGAACTGTATCCGCGCAGTCCATTTATGTTTCTTGCATTTTCTGCTTTAAAACCGCGAATGGTATATTCATCAAAACCAGAGTAATCATTCACGCCTGCAACATCTTTAATAATGTCTTTTACATTCCAGCTCATTTTATCTTTTATCAATTGCTGAGTGATCACTGAGATAGTTTGCGGCGTTTCTTTTACCGGCAACGTTGTTTTTGTAGCAAAAGATGAGTTCTCAATTTTATATGATTTGCCGCTGCCTGTTTGCACGCTAATATCTTCCAGTTGTTTGGTATTATAATCAAGATGAATTGTTCCTAAATCAATTTGTTGATTTGATTTTAATACAACCGGTTGATTAAAAAAATTTAATGCTATTGAAGAAACAATTAGCGTATCATTCAATGCAGGTAAATGATAGAAACTAAAGTTTCCGTTTTCATTTGTTATTGTTGAACGATGCGCGTTCTTTAATTGAACGGTAACGTTTTCCACTGCTATGCTATCTGCGCTAACAATTTTTCCTGAGATGGATGCATTTGATTTTTGTGCTGAAAGCTCAACATTCATTAAAACAAAAAATAAAATAATTAATAAGGCTAAAAGTTTATCGGGATGCTTCACGTATTATTATTTGCCGCTAAATTAAAAGGTTTGCACTAATACAATTGTAATGCAAAATGATGATTGTGTAAATTATGAAGAGCGAATATTATTATTTAATAGTTTCCATAGGAACGGCATATCAGTAAAAAATAAACAATAAGTTTTATTGTGGCAGGCATGATATATGATTGAATATATCAAGCGGATTTCTACAAATGATTTCTATTAACAGTTCTTCCTGGCGAGAGATTTAAAAATAACTTTGAGAGCGAGGTTCATTATTTTACTTTAAATAAATGTTTATGCAGGCAAAAAATATTTTCTTCTTATCAGTTATTATGCTGCTTGTTTATTCAACAGGCTGCGCAAATAACAATACGAATGCTATTACCAACAACGCAACAGATACAACCGGTTTGTCACCGGTAGAAACAAAATCACCCAACAGTGATTATAAACCTGCATTTACAGGGCAAACAAGAATTGCAGGCGCAAAAACAACAACGCCATATAAGGTAGAAAAAATTGCGAACAACCTCGGTGCTCCGTTTGCCATTGTTGCGATGCCTGATGGCAAGTTAATGGTAACTATAAAATCAGGCTATATGGAAATGCTTGATGCAAATGGTAAACTGGTAAAAAAAATCACAGGTCTGCCTGATGTAGTGTATGCCGGGCAAGGTGGTTTGCTTGATGTAGCATTTGATCCAAACTTCAGTAGCAATAAAATGATGTACTGGAGTTATTCAGGAAAATATAAAGATGGCAGTGCAACAACTGTTGCTAAAGGAAAATTGAATGAAGCCGCAGGGAAGGTTGAAAATATATCAGTCATATTTCATGGAACGCCCACAAGCAGCAACCTGCAATATGGTTCGCGATTAGTTTTTGACAAAGCCGGAAATCTTTTTGTTAGCATCGGTGAGAAATTCGCTCCCGATTCAAGAATAAAAGCGCAAACATTAGATACTTATCTTGGAAAAATTATAAGAATAACAACTGATGGTAAGCCCGCTGCAGGTAATCCTTTTTTAAAAACAGCAGGAGCAAAGCCGGAAATATTTTCTTACGGTCATCGCAATCCTGAAGGGCTTGATATAAATCCTGTAACCGGTGAGTTATGGGAGTCAGAGTTTGGTCCGCGTGGTGGCGATGAAATAAATATTATTCGTGCAGGAAAAAATTACGGCTGGCCTGTTATTACTTATGGCAGAGAATACAGCGGCGAAAAAGTGGGTGAAGGCATTCAGCAAAAGGCAGGAATGGAACAACCTGTGTATTATTGGGATCCTGTAATATCGCCAAGCGGTATCTGTTTTTATAAAGGCAATGCAATACCGGAATGGAAAGATAATTTGTTTGTTTCTTCATTGAGTGCACAACATCTCGACAGGCTTGTAATTAAAAACAATAAAGTGGTTGGTGAAGAAAGATTGATGACTGATATAAACAGCCGTATTCGCGATGTTACTTACATGAACAACATGTTATATGCAATAACTGATGATGGTGATATATATCGCATTAGTAAAAGGTAAAATCTGCTGCACCGTTTTTGTAATAAGAAAATAAAAATAAGTTATGAACAACAACATCAGGGGAAAAATAATTGTTATCACAGGTGCAAGCAGCGGACTTGGCGAAGCTGCTGCAAAACATCTTTCTGAAACATGTGCAACGGTTGTATTAGGTGCAAGACGTGATGAGCGCATTCAATTATTAGCAAAAGAAATAAACGATAAAGGCGGGAAAGCGTTGGCTGTAAAAACTGATGTGACAAAGTATGAACAAATGAGGGCATTGGTTGATGAAGCAATAAAAAATTTCGGTCGTGTTGATGTTATTATTAACAACGCAGGATTGATGCCGCAATCGCCGCTTGAACAATTAAAGATCGACGAATGGAATCAGATGATCGATGTAAACATTAAAGGTGTGTTGTACGGAATTGCTGCCGTATTGCCGCATATGAAAGAACAAAAATCAGGACATATAATTAACGTTTCCTCTGTTGCCGGTCATAAAGTACGTGCGGGTGGTTCGGTTTATTCTGCAACGAAACACGCAGTGCGTATCATAACCGAAGGCTTGCGGCAGGAAGTAAAAAATTATAACATTCGCACCACAATTATTTCGCCCGGTGCAGTAGATACAGAGTTGCCGAACACGATCAGCGATCCCGCAATTTCAAAAAATATGAAACAGTTTTACAAAGATGTTGCCGTTCCTGCGGATTCATTTGCAAGAATGGTTGCATTTGCTATTAATGAACCTGAAGATATTGATGTGAATGAAATTTTATATCGGCCAACAAAACAGGAATATTAATATCGCTACATTTAAGAAAAATATTTTATGGAAATTACAAAAGTTGGTTCACAACCTTCAGGCAAAGGACCGGAAGATTGGTTCACCGGCGCTGTGCGCATCGATCCTTTGTTCCAACCGAATAATTCAAGACGTGCACAGGCTGCGAGCGTAACGTTTGAACCGGGTGCAAGAACAGTATGGCATACACATCCGCTCGGGCAAACATTAATTGTTACTGCGGGTTGCGGATGGGCGCAACGTGAAGGCGGCGAAGTTGAAGAAATTTTTCCGGGCGATATTATTTGGTTTGAGCCCAATGAAAAACACTGGCATGGTGCAACGGCAACAACTGCTATGACGCACATTGCAACGCAGGAGAGTTTGAACGGAAAGGTAGTTGAGTGGATGGAAAAAGTGAGTGATGAAGATTACAATAGTTTGAAATAAAGAACATAAAATTTCATCAGCTTTCTTTATACGCAGAAATTATCCGCAGCGAATCATTAAAGCGTTTCAGTTGAATCTTGCGTAAAAATTCCTGCATGTGAATCCATGCATATTGCAGTCTTGTTTCACTATTTTTTAAAGTTATTTTA
>DASZUY010000147.1:0-12282 GCA_035547495.1 Parafilimonas sp.
AATATACCATTTGCCCCAATATTTTAATTCATCTCTTACTGCCGGGTTGCGAAATTCAATATCGGCACCCAGCAGGTAATCAAAATTTCCAAACTCATCACCAACCACATCATCCCATAAATCGCCATAGCCATTTAATATTTTAAAAATGCATTGCCCATCTGAATCGGAGCAGGTATCCACACCGGTAAAAGTTTTCCAATCCCACACAAACTCAGAATATTTTTTATTGCGCCCGGGAAAATAGTATTTGGTTGGAATTTCTTTTTCTACAGGTTCTGAAACCACTTTGTTGCGATCATTTGTATCAACCTGTATTACCATTGCTTTATCATTTTCATCAGATCCGTTCTTATGATTTAAAACAATGTCTGCCATTGCATTTAACTTATGTTCATGCAGTGTTTTTATGGCGTTGATGTATTCATCTTTCGTTCCGTAGCGGGTGGCAACAGCGCCTTTCTGATCAAATTCACCTAAATCAAAAAGATCGTATACATCATATCCAACGCCGTTATCGCCGGCAGATGATTTATAGGCAGGCGGAAGCCAAACATGCGAGATACCTGTAAAAGATAGATGCTCTGCTTGTTTTGCAACTTCATTCCATAATTTTTTTTCTTTTGGAAAATACCAGTGAAAGAACTGGAAAATAGTTATCGGCATATATTAAATAAATGTGTTAAGCGATAGGGATGATGCTAAAATCATACCATCGCACAGGGCATAAAATTTGTGGTATATAATAAACATAAAATGCTTGCCCCATGTTATTCGTTAAACTCACATCCCGCCAGGTGGCGGATTATTCTTACGCCTGCACTAAACTGCAAACCACGCTGCTTAAAATGCACCAGGCCCGCAAAGTTTTAGAAGAAATTGCGGCATCAAGTTTTAATAAATCGCTTATAAAAGGTATACAGTTATTTATCTCTGAGTCGCTGCAATTTGAGCAAGAAATTTCATCGCAAATGAACTCTTTTAACTGTATGCAATTTTATAAACAGCTTTCAAAAGAGAACAAGGAAAGCGATGTTTTTGTATTGCCTGACGATATAGAAAAAGTTTGCAACTATGTCGAAGAAAATTATATAAAATGTCACAGAAGATTATTAAGAGATAAATATTTAGACAACTCTTTAAAGCGTTTAATTAATAATCAGCTGCAGACATTTCTTTTCAATATTACTCAGCTGCGCCTTCTAAATGAAGTTGAGCCAGCTTTAAATGTGCATGTTGCCATAAATTAGTAGAAGCGGTTCTACATATATTAAAAGATGCGGCACAATATTTTCATTTAACTGACAAATTTGAGTTATGAGATCTTTATGGACAGGCTCCATCAGTTTTGGACTGGTAAACATTCCTATAAAGTTGTATAGCGCAACACAAACAAGTTCTTTAAGCTTAGATATGCTTGATAAAAAAGATCACTCAAATATTCATTTTAAAAGAGTAAATGAAAAAACAGGTAAAGAAGTAGCGTGGGAAAATATTGTAAAGGGTTATAAAGTGGATGGAGATTATGTAATTCTTTCAGATGAAGATTTTAAAAAGGCAAGTCCTGAACAAACAAAAACCGTAGACATACAGGAGTTTGTTGAAACGGAAGAAGTGCCGCCGATACATTTTGAAACGGCTTACTATATAGAGCCAGAAAAAAATGGCAGTAAAGCTTATGTGTTATTGCGTGATGCATTAACGAAAGCAAAGAAAGCGGCATTGGGAACATTTGTTTTACGTAATAAAGAAAGCTTGTGCCTGATTGTACCTTCTGAAAAAATTCTAGTGCTTCATAAAATTCGTTATGCGCAGGAGATAAGAAGCACAGAAGATATTAAAGTACCTGAATCGAAAGTAAGTAATGCAGAAATGCAAATGGCTACAAAACTTATCGATCAGTTAACGGGGGAATTTGATATTTCAAAATATAAAGACACTTACAGTGAAACCTTAATGAAGTTTATTAATGCAAAAGCAAAGGGCAAAAAATATACTGCTCCAAAATTACATGTTGCACATTCACGTTCTAAAGATTTGATGGAAGAATTAAAGGCCAGCTTATCGAATGTGAAGAAGAAGGCTTCCTGATATAAATATATTTCTCTTATTGATTCTTGCCCTGCAATCCGCGCCCGGTTTTATGTTGCAGTTCATCTATTCGTTTTGATGCTTCTGCTTTTGAAAGGTTTTCATCAAATGGTTCGCCTGCTTCATCAGACAATGTTTTGAGATAAGATCTTTGTGCGCCTGTCATTGGTTCATCACCGGTTACCCATTCATCCGGATCTTTTTCTGCGTTTGAACCAGGTAGTGTGTTGGCTGAATTTGCCTGCGATGTTTGTGGTTGCTTGTTATTATCCTGTGCATCTGAATTTGTTGCCATAAGATTTTTTATAGGATGATTGCAAAAAACAAACCAGCATATAAGATGAACTGAGTGGAATTAATTTTTTAAGGAACACAGCATATAAAATAAAAAAGTGAGAAATAAGAATGAAATTTCAAACCTATTTCTCACCATAAGATGAATCAACTTTTATACGCCTAAACTCCAGCCTTCGCGATAAGTACGTTTTACAAACTGGTTAGCATCATCAAAATTTGTGATCTTCATATTATCACCATCCCAAACAAGTTGTATATGCTGACCCGGATAATCCCACTCACCTTGCGCATTTTGTTTTCTTATATTATAACTTCTAATTGCAAGGTTACCCATCAATACACTCTCTGTAAGCGGGCCTGCAACATCAAACCGTGAACTTAAATTATTTGCTGCATCACTGCCGTAACCTGCTATTGCAGCTTCAACCCATGCTGCATAATGCCCTTCATCACCGCCCGGTACACGTGGCAAAGTTTGAGGTACTTTTGTTGTAGCTGTTTTTGAAGTAGGTAATAACTGCGGATTAATACCATAAGTACCTGCCATCATACTTCCTTTTGTGCCCATGAAAATAATTCCATTGCCGCCATCACCCATTACTTCATTCGGGCCTAATTCTGCAGGACGTTCAGGTTGTATGCCGCCATCCATCCAATGCAGTTTAACCTCGTGTGTTTTATTTTTATGTTTTTGATTGTGCGCTTCAAAAGTTAGAATGATATGAGATGAAACCGGACCACTATCAGGATAATATGCTTTATGCCAGTTTTCAATATATCTTGTAGAAACACTGCATTCAGCAAATTTGGGATAACCTAAACCCAAAACTGCAAAACCAGGCTGCATAATATGGCAAGCCATATCACCCAAAGCCCCTGTACCATAATCCCACCAACCACGCCAGTTAAACGGAACAACATTTTCTTCATATTCCCTGTAAGGTGCGGTGCCTAACCATAAGTTCCAATCGAGCCCTTGCGGAACCGGAGGTTTATCCGTTGGCCATGCAATACCCTGCGGCCACACAGGTCTGTCAGTAAAACAATAAATTGTATGCACGTCGCCAATTACGCCTGCTTCATACCAATCAATTAATTGGCGCACGCCATCTCCGCTGGCACCCTGGTTACCCATTTGTGTAACCACTTTATACTTATGTGCTGCCTGTGTTAACATACGTGCTTCGTAAATATCATGCGTTAAAGGTTTTTGCACATACACATGCTTGCCCAATTGCATAGCTGCCATTGCCGCCACTGCATGGTTATGATCGGGAATTGAAACAGAGCATGCATCAATATTATTTTTCTCCTTATCGAGCATCTCTCTAAAATCTTTATAATATTTAGCGTTGGGAAATTTTTTCCTGCTCTCTGCAGATTGCCTGTCATCAACATCGCATAACACAGCGATGTTAGCTTTGCCACTGGCAAAAAAATGATTAATGTCGTCTGCTCCTTTACCACCGGCACCAATCGCCGCGATATTTAATTTATCGCTTGGGGGTGTGTAACCTCTTCCTAATACGTGTCTGGGAACAATATAAAAACCTGCAGCAGCAAGTGATGTGTTTTTAATAAAATTTCTGCGGGATGTTTCTTTTAGTTTATTGTCATCATTTTCCATGTGGCGTTAAATAATTGTAGTGAAAAATAAATTGAACGCACGAAAGGTAAAAACGATGAAGCAAATGAAAAAATTTGTTATTGATTATGGTTTTTGTGGTGCAGGGTGCGGTAACATAAATTGCTGACCCGGGAATGCAAAATCAATACCCTGGTCGGAAAAAGCTTCAATTATTTCAAGATGAATATTTTGTTGAATATTTAAAAACGTTTTATAATCTGCAGTTTCAATAAAATATAAAACTTCATAAGACAATCCATAATCGCCAAAAGCTACGAGATGACAACGATCAAACGTTGTATCTGGCTGTTTGCTTATTATTAATTCTATAAGCTGTGGTAAGGTTTTTAATTTATTTTCCGAAGTATCATAGCGAACATTTATTTTAAAAATTATACCGCGCCGTTGTAAACGTTTAAAATTTTTTATGGTTGATTTTACCATATCTGCATTCGGCACAATTAATTGTTCACCTGAAACACTTCTTAAATGAGAAGTTTTAATTCCTATTCGTTCTACTGTTCCTGAAAAAGTATTTACTGTTATAAAATCACCAATCTCAAAAGGCTTATCAAAAAATATTACGAAGTAGCTGAAAAGATCTCCTAAAATATTTTGTGCTGCCAACGCAATAGCTATTCCACCTATACCTAAACCCGTTATGATTGTCGTGATGTTATAACCAAGGTTTTCAATCAGCATTAAAACACCAATTATCCAAATAGTGGCTTTAATAACAAGCAGAATACCGTTGAGCTGTTTAAAACGCTCGGGCGGCTCCTGCTTTCTGTGCATGTATAAGATTACAGTAAGCTGCAATGCGTGATTGATGAATCGCACAAAATAATAAGCCGTGATTACAGCAATTACCACTTTTAAAACATGCTCTGTGTGTTCTGTGAAATGCAGCTGCTCAACAATGCCATAAATAATGGTGAGAAATATATAAGGAAGAATAAATTTTTCTGCAGCGTTTACTACAGCATCATCTGCCTGCGTGGCTGTTTTAGCAGTGATTTTTTTTAAAGCAGTTACAATAAATTTTTTGAATAGCTTATAAATTATCCAGATAATTATTATTTCGCCTAAAACAATTGCATACTGCTGTATAGAATTACCCCACCATATTTGCTGTAAAAAATTTTTCATAAACAGTTGCAAAAATATCTGCAATCTGTCATAACAAAAATATAAGCATCTCAAGCTTTAGTATGCATGGCTTATTTTTGAAACATCCATGAAAAAATACCTATGCTTTTTTATTTTGATTTTTGTTGAAGGTTGTTTCTTAAAAGCGCACGCACAAAAAACATATCCTCAAAATTACTTTCGTGACCCGCTTAATATTGCCATTCAGCTTGCGTCAAACTTTGGCGAATTAAGAACGGATCATTTTCATATGGGACTTGATATTCGCACACAATCGAGAGAAAATCTGCCAGTATTCGCTGCGGCAGATGGTTATGTAAGCAGAATTAAAATTGAAAAGTATGGTTATGGGCAGGCGATTTACATAACACATCCGAATGGTTATACAACTTTATATGCGCATTTAAATTCTTTTTATGATGCACTTGAAAAATATGTTGAGGATAAGCAGTACAAAGATGAAAGCTGGGAGCAGGATTTTACTTTGCCTAAAGATTTATTTCATGTTACAAAAGGACAGTTTATTGCAAATAGTGGTAACACCGGCGGTTCGCAAGGTCCGCATTTACATTTTGAAATTCGGGATACAAAAACAGGTAATAATTTAAATCCGCTGTTATTTGGCTTGCCGGTACCTGATACAAAACCGCCGCTATTGTTTGGTTTATACTGGTTCGACAGAAGATACAGTGTTTATAATGTGCAGCCGCAACAAATTTCTATCACGCATAAAAACAATATTTATAAAACAAGTTCTGGTGTGGTAAAAGTTGGTTCACCTGTTATTACACTTGGTTTCCGTGCAGAAGATGTAAGTAATAACTCGCCATTTAAATTTGGTGTGTATCATGCTGCATTAAGCATGGATGATTCTTTATTGTTTGAATGTAAGCTGAATGATTTTTTATATGATGATAGTCGCTATGTAAATGCCTGTATGGATTATGGTGAATGGGTGAGTCATCATGTGGGCATTCAATATTTAAGCATACTGCCGGGTAATCATTTAAATATATTTACGCCGCTTGAAAGTGATGGAACGATTCTTTTAAACGATACATCAACACATAAAATTCACATTGAGTTAAGCGATGTAAATAATAATGTTAGTGCTGTTGATTTTAAATTGAAGTATGACGCTGCATTAAATAAAAATTATTCTATTGACAGCAGTGCTTTTGTTTGCTCGCCGGGCGAAGAAAACAATATTCAAACAGAGGATGCAATAATTCATTTTGATGAAAATGCCTTTTACGATGCGCTTGCGTTGCCTGTTACAGAAACAGCGGCAACTTCATTAAAACAAGTTTCACCAACCATTCACATTGGTTCGCATTTAATTCCTGTGCATGATGCTTACGACATTTCAGTAAAAATGAGTAAAGATGTAAGCGATTCTATCAAAAACAAAATAGTAATGGAACTGCAAAGCGGTTCTTCAAACTATGTAGAAAAGGGCGACTGGAAAAATAATTACATGCATGCATCTTTTTATGATTTGGGAAATGCGCGTTTGCTGATTGATACGATCGCTCCTGTAATTATGACTGTTGGATGGAAAGAGGGTTCATTATTTAATGCAACAAAAAAGCTCATAATTAAATGTACAGACGATTTAAGCCGCATTGAAAATTTTCGCGCCGAACTTGATGGCAACTGGTTGATGTTTGCGAAAAAGAATGATTACTTTATTTACACCTTTGATGAACATTGTGCGAACGGAGACCATACTTTAACTGTAACAGCAAAAGATGTTGCAGGCAATTCAACAACACAAACATTTAATTTTACAAAAGAATAAATTGGTATGATAACATTAACAGCCGGTATGAAAGCGCCGGCATTTAAAGGCAAAGATCAAAACGGTAAAACTGTTTCACTTGCCGATTTCAAAGGCAAAAAGGTTGTGCTGTTTTTTTATCCTGAAGATGATACGCCAACCTGCACGATTGAAGCGTGTAATTTGCGAGACAATTATGCCTTGTTGAAGAAAGAAGGTTTTGAAGTGGTTGGTGTTAGTCCGGATGATTCATCAAGCCATAAAAAATTTGAAGCAAAATTTAATTTGCCTTACACATTAATTGCAGATCCTGAACATGCAATTATCGATAAGTACGGTGTATGGGGAGAAAAGCAATTGTATGGAAGACATTACATGGGCTTGCATCGAACAACATTTTTAATTGATGAAAAAGGCGTGATACAAAAGGTTTATTTAAAGCCGCGCAATAAGCAACATGCAGAAGATATTGTGAAGTTTTGGAGAGAAGAGATGAGTTAGTTTGTAGTTTATGGTTTTGAGTTTGTAGTTAGTATCAGATCAAATTTTTACCTGTTCTAAAACATGTTCCTTTAAACAAAGCAACCTGTTGATTGTTTTGATTTATCACATTAATTGAATAAACACCTGTGCTTTTTCCGTTGTGAATTTCTTTTGCTTCAGCCGTTAATTCGTCACCTACATTCACTTGTTTTAAAAATGAAATATTGCAATCCATAGCCAATGATAAATTGTTTCTGTTATTACATGCAAACGCAAGTGCACTATCAGCTAAAGAAAAAATTATGCCCCCATGCGAAACATGAAAACCATTTACCATTTCTTCGCGAATGGTCATTTTTATTTTAGAATAACCTTCTTTGATTTCTAAAATTTCAATTCCTAACCATCGAGAAAATGCATCACGTTTTATCATGTGCTCAACAACCTGCTTACTCAAATCACTCATACTACTCACCTTTAAAATTTGGTTTGCGTTTTTCCAGGAATGCCTGCACGCCTTCTTTAAAATCTTTTGTATCTGCAGCGCGTTGTTGCAGTTTGTCTTCATTCTCCAACTGCTCTTTCCACGTATGACTGAATGACCATGTTAATGCCTGTTTGGTAAACCACAAACCGCGCGTTGGCATTTGTGCAAGTGTTGCTGCAATTTTTTTTGATTCTGCTTCAAAGACATCATCCTCAAAAAATTTATAAATCATTCCCAACCGCTCGGCTTCTTCGGCAGTTACTTTATCACCCAACATCATTAATGCACTTGCTTTTTGCCAGCCGATAAGTCGTGGTAAAATAAATGTTCCGCCACTATCCGGAACCAAACCAATTTTACTAAATGCCTGTATGAATGATGCAGATGATGCAGCGACGACAATATCGCAATTCAATGCAATATTTGCACCGGCGCCGGCAGCAACGCCGTTTATTGCGGCCACAACTGGCTTTTGCAGTTTGCGAATTTTATAGATAATGGGATTAAATTGTTCCATCAAAATTTTCTGCATCATCATGCTGTTGCCATCACCCACTTCTGCCAAATCCTGACCTGCGGAAAATCCTTTTCCATTTCCGGTTAAATACACGCAGCGCACATCAAGAAGATCAGCACACTCATCTAATTTTTGCTGCAGTGATAGTGCCATTTCCCGATTGAATGAATTTAATTTTTCAGGACGATTGAGCGTAATGAATGCAATACTATCTTTTATCTCAAACAGAACAGGAGGCATAATAAGATTTTGTTTCTAATGAATTTATTCTGCGAATTAATGACATTTAAAATAATCGAATGGCTCGTGGCAATCGTTGCATTTATATAAAGCTTTGCACGCAGTAGAACCAAAGCGGCTAATGATTTGTGTGTTGTATGAATTGCAATGCGGGCACTGAACAGCTTCATCTTCCTGGAAAGCATCAACAGCGCAAACGATTTGCTTTGTATTTGGAGGCGCAATTCCATAGGCTTTTAATTTTTGTTTACCGGCTTCACTCATCCAGTCTGTTGTCCATGCCGGCGATAAAACATTTTTTATTTCGATGTTTTTAAAACCGTTTTCAAGCAATACCATTCTTATGTTCATATTAATTACATCCATTGCAGGGCAACCGGTATAGGTGGGTGTGATGGTAATCCCCACGCCCCCTGAAGGCGGCTTTTGAACAGCATCATATATTTCAATCTTTCTAACAATTCCTAAATCAATAATTGATAGCACAGGAACTTCAGGATCTGGTACTGTTTCAAGAATGGATAATATTTTTTCTTTAGTGATGTCCGGCATAAATAAAACTTAACCCAATAAAATCATAGAATGCATGAAAGAATATTCCATACCATAAGTTACGATTATTTTTTAGAATAAATGCGTGATACGCGCAACCAGCAATGCCGGCATTAATCATTCCTAAAATTCCCTGCTGAAAATGATACGCTGCAAAGATGATTGCTGTTAAGGTAAAAGCGATTACAGTTTTATGTGTGTTAAAAATCTTTTCAAGTCTTGTAAAAATAAATCCATGAAAAACCAGCTCTTCATAAAACCCTCCAACAATTAAAGCGGCGATCAGTACTAAAATATAATTTACAAAATTGCCTTTGATGAAATCATAATCGTGCAGATTGATTGTTTGATTTGGAATAATTTTTTGAAGCAAAGGCATTATCACGTACTGCAACAGTGCGAATAAAATAATAGCTACAACAGCGCCTTGCCAAATCGCTTTTAGTTGAAAATTTTTAAAGCTGAAAAAGATGTCTTTGAAACTTTCTTTCGAAATATATTTTAGAAAAAGCCAGATAATCAGCAACACAATTATTGTGTAAGAAAAAAACGGAAAGCCTGCATAATGAGGGAATAGAAATGCAAAAGCAATTATAAGAACTGAAATAATTTTTTCACTTGTTGATGAAATTTTTTTCATTAATACAATATTACCAAACACTGTTAGGATAAGCTCTTTGCATAAACTGCATTTCTGCGAGAATATAACCTAATTTTTCTGTGTGAATACCTTGCTTGCCGCCTGTTCTCGCAAACACATTTTGCGGAATTTGCAAAGTGGCTTCATCAAAAACTTCTTTTGTTTTTGCAAGCCATTTATTTTTTAAAGATGAAACGTCAACAGCAATATTTTCGTGGAGTAATTCATTTTCATAAGCAGCATTTATGAATAACTCATCAACATACTGCCATAATTCTTCAATGGCATTTTTCATCCGCTGATGACTTTCCTCTGTTCCATCACCCAAACGAATTACCCATTCGCTGCTCCAGCGCAAATGATAAGCAACTTCTTTCAATGCTTTTGTTGCAATAGCTGCGAGTTGTTCATCTGAACTATGTTGCAATTCTTCATACAATAAATATTGATAATTGCTGAAAATAAATTGCCGCAAAATCGTTTTTCCCCAATCGC
Organism: Parafilimonas sp.; assembly: GCA_035547495.1. Classification (GTDB taxonomy): domain Bacteria; phylum Bacteroidota; class Bacteroidia; order Chitinophagales; family Chitinophagaceae; genus Parafilimonas. The sequence goes on from DASZUY010000147.1 coordinate 10,359, forward strand.
CATTTTCCTGTTCCACCAGCAAGCAATTTTTAAATTCACGATTATCGCGTAAGAACGCGAGTGAATCTTCTGTGACCTCACCCCCCGCCCTCTCCAGAGGAGAAGGAGCTTCGGCGGCGTTTATAATTTGAGCAGCGTATTGATAAAAATTTCTTGCTTGTCCTAAAATATCCAATGAAATATTTGTGATGGCAATATCTTGTTCCAATATCGGTCCGTGACCACACCAAGCACTGTTTTGTTGCGCAAGAATTAGTGTGTTATCTGCAAGATGAAGTGTATAAGCTATCAGTGAATCGTTCATAAAATGACTCCCTTTAGGGCTGGGGCTTTACATGTGTTTTAATTCATCCGGCAGATCGTAAAAAGTAGGATGACGATAAATTTTATCGGTGGCAGGTTCATAAAAGCTTTCTGCGTCGTCAGGATTTGATGCGTGAATGTATTTGCTTTCAACTACCCAAATACTCACTCCTTCATTGCGGCGCGTATAAACATCTCTTGCATTTTCAATAGCCATTTGCGCATCTGCTGCATGTAAACTGCCAGCATGTTTATGATCAAGACCTTGTTTGCTTCGAATAAAAACTTCCCATAAAGGCCAGTTCTTTTCATCTTTATTTTGAATGATATTATTCGTACCACCAGAATTATCATCAGGTATATCGCCGTAATAATATTTTTTTATGAGTGATTGCATTAATATTAAATTATGCTGCCTGTGATTGCTGTTTGTTTGCTTTTTTTTCTGCATAGGATGCGGCTGCTTCGCGAACCCATGCGCCATGTTCATGCGCTTTGCGGCGCGCATCTAATCTCTCTTTATTACAAGGGCCATTACCTTTTACCACATTCCAGAATTCATTCCAGTCAATTTCACCAAAATCATAATGCTGAGTTTCTGCATTCCATTTTAAACCTTTATCAGGCAAAGACATGTTTAAAATTTTTACCTGTTCAGCACACATATCAACAAATTGCTGGCGCAATTCATCATTTGTTTTGCGTTTGATTTTCCATTTCATGCTTTGATCTGTGTTCGTGCTCTCGGAATCTTTTGGTCCGAACATCATCAACGACGGCCACCACCAGCGATTGATTGCATCCTGGCACATCGCTTTTTGCGCGTCGGTTCCTTTACTCAAAGTGAGCAAAATATCAAAGCCCTGGCGTTGATGAAAACTTTCTTCTTTGCAAATGCGCACCATGGCTCTTGCATAAGGTCCGTAAGAAGTTCTGCAAAGCATTACCTGGTTTAAAATTGCCGCACCATCCACCAGCCAACCAATAGCACCTATATCTGCCCATGTTAATGTAGGATAATTAAATATCGAAGAATATTTTGCTTTGCCACTCAGCAAATCTTTAATCGTTTCTTCACGACTTGTACCTAACGTTTCGCAGGCTGAATATAAATATAAACCGTGACCCGCTTCATCCTGCACTTTAGCGATCAGAATTGCTTTACGTTTTAAAGATGGTGCGCGGCTGATCCAGTTGCCTTCAGGCAACATGCCAACGATTTCGCTATGTGCATGCTGACTGATCTGCCGGATTAAAGTTTTTCGATATGCATCCGGGATCCAGTCTTTCGGCTCGATTTTTATTTCTGCGTCTATTTTATTTTGAAAGACCGCTTCAAAAGATGTTTGCTGCATTGAAATAATTTCTTATGTAAAAGTACACAAAATACCTTTCCTAACGGTTGTTAGCGAATCGCATTATAAATGCTTGTATATGTTAGAACAAAACATATTTTCACTGATTTTAATTTATGTTAAAAAATTTGAAATAATTTGCAGCGATAAAATTATTCTGGCTGTCTGTTTCAGGGAAAATAAGTTGATGAGCTTGCCCGCTTGTATTCAATTCCAATAACTAAGCAAGTTTATTAATCTCATTGCCTTATATGTGACGTGCTCAA
>DASZUY010000148.1:0-20577 GCA_035547495.1 Parafilimonas sp.
AATACTTCCGCTTAATCTTAAATCAGGATATAAATCTGTTAAGCGGTTTAAACATTTTAATAAAGTTGTTTTGCCACAACCAGATGGACCAAGCAATACGGTGATTTTATTTTTAGGAAATGTTGTGTTGATGTTTTTTAGAATTGGAGAGCCTTTACTGCTCACATACAATTTATCAATTTCAACAATGGGTGTTTGCGTTGTAATTGATGTTACATTAACTTTTGTTGGTTGTAAAATTTCTGTTGTTGGCATGGTAATAATTTTTAATGATTATTTTTTTCTTTTGATCAAACGTGCTGAGATACTTATTACGAGAACGATTAGTGTTAATATAACTGCTGCTGCATATGCACGGTTTTGTACTTCTTCAATCGGCGAACTCAATTGAAAAAATATAGCAAGTGGCAATGTTGCAGTTGGCTCGCTAAAACTGTGCGGCACATAATCAGTGTAGCCTGCAGTGAATAAAACAGAAGCTGCATCGCCAATTCCTCTTCCGAATGCAAGCAATATCGCAGTTGCAAAACCAGGCAATGCTTCTCTGAAAAAAACTTTATATGCTGTTTCTGTTTTTGTAGAACCTAATGCGTATGATGCTTCCTGCAAACCAATCGGAATTGTTTTCAAAACTTCATCCATTGCGCGAATCATGATAGGTGTGATCATCGCAGCTACAGTAACAATGCCTGCGCCTAAAGAATTTCTATATCCTAAGTACATTAATAAAGTGAACCCAAACGCGCCATAAACAATTGACGGAACGCCCCAAAGCACATCAAGAAAAAAACGAATACCGATAAGCAGGCGCTGATATCTTATTAAAAAAATATTCATGAACAATGCAACAGGCAAGCTTATAACAAACGCAAGTATGGTTGAACAAACTGCGAGATAAAATGAACCTGCAATGGCATTTAATATGCCACCATCTTTACCAAAATAATATCCGCCTTTTGGTTCCTGGCTAATGATTTGCCATGAAAGTGACGGCACTCCTTTTCGCGCAATCGTCCAGATAATTTGCACCAATGCAAACACAATGATGGCAGTAAAAAGAAATGATAAGCCGCGAAAAAATTTTTCTTCTAGTTTTCTTTTTAGCGTCATACGAGTTCGGATTTATAAATGATGTAACGAAAAATAATATTGATGAAAACGATGATTACAAACAACAGTAATGCGCCAAACATCAGCGCAGAATCATAAGAAGGAATGCTCATCATTTCGCCATAATTATTAGCAATCAATCCCGGCAATGTGTAACCTGAATCAAACAGCGAATGCGGAATTTGTACAACATTTCCAATCACCATTAATACAGCAATTGTTTCGCCCAACGCTTTTGAAAAACCCAAACCGAATGCAGATAAAATTCCGGATGATCCTTTGCGTAAAAAAACATGTTTAATCGTTTCCCATTTTGTTGCGCCGAGTGATAATGAAGCTTCACCTAATTCAAGCGGTATTTGCCTGAACACTTCGAGCAGCATATTTAAAATGTATGGAATGCTCATCACTGCTAAAACGATTGCACCCGCGAGCAAACTATAACCGAGTGAATCCGCATGAAACGCAGGTGCAATTTTATCGCTTACCAACGGCACAACAATTATCAATCCCCACATACCATACACAACAGATGGGATACCGGCGAGAATATCAATCACCGGGCGCATAAATTTTAATATCCATTTAGGTGCATATTGAGTAAGGTAAATGCTTGAAAGAAGACAAAGCGGCATTGAAATGATCAACGCTAAAACAGTTACTAAAACTGAGCTAACAATAAAGGGCCAAAAACCAAATTGTCCATCCGAAGGATACCAGTCTTCTGAAAAAATTAAAGTGCTTAATTTATGTGTGCTTAATAAGCCGGTTGATTTAAAAACCAACCCTGTGCCGATTGCAAGTGGTAACAGCAAACAAAATATTAAGCATGTTAGCATCCATTTGGATGAAACGCTGTCTATTAATTTTCGAGATAAAACCATGGTGGTATTTTTTGGTTGATAAACCTGAACATCTTCTTAGCAGCTTTCGTGAAGTGATTTACAATTCACGAAAGCTTTTACTAAGTCTTATTAAAACGTTGAAACTAATTTTACTTACCCAGTTTCTTCAACTGGTCATTTATCACATTTTTTGGTAACGGCACATAACCTGCAACACTCACAAAATTTTGACCCGTCGTTAATACCCACTGAAAAAAATCAAGTACTTCTTTACGTTGCGTTTTTCCTTTTGTAAGAAAATATAAATTTCTTGCGGGCGGAGAAGGATAGTTACCATCATTCACTGCTTTAAGAAAAATGCGCAGGTTACCATAAAAATTTTCATTCGCATCAATTTGTCCATTGCCATTTACATCAATAGGCACTACTTCAATACCTGGTAATTTTTTCCCTGTTCTTGGATCAAATACAAACAATGTGTTATTGTAACCAATGCCATTCAAGTCTTTTCGCACTGCATCTGCAACACCAGGATCGCCGGAAACACCGACGCCTTTTAAATTTTCCTGCTTTTTTCCAAAAAATGCAGCCCATGAATCTGCTGCGCCTGCAGCGTCTGCACGTGTATAAACATTTATGCGTTTAGAATCCTTCGTACCCAAAAGTTCTCCCCATGTGCTAATGCTATGATCAACAAAAATTGAATTGAACTCTGCCTTTTTAACACCGCGTATTTGTATTTGTTTCAAGTATGGATTTTTTGCGTTCATCGTAGGAAGCACTGCATCTTTACAAAGTGCGATCCACCAAACACCTTTTGCTTTTTCTGCATCGGTTAATTCGCGTGAAAACATTCCCACATCAACAGCACCTGCAAGACAATCGGTTAAGCCTTTACCGGCACCGCCTGCCTGAATATCAAATCTTATATCAGGATGTGTTTTGTTGTATTCCGCAGCCCAGGTTTGCACTAAAGGATACAATGCAAAGGCGCCCGAAAAAGAGATAGAAATTGTTTTGGGTGATGCTTTTACCGGTAATAGATTTTTTGCAGGTGTACCATTAAAATTTATAACGAGTATAAGTATTGCAACAACAAGAACGGATAGTGTTTTTTTCATTGATCTGGTTTTAATATTGAGTAATCCTATAAGTTTAGTAGGAATTAAAAGTAAAAATTATTTTTATATTTCAAAAAAATTAAAAAGATATTTTGCCAAGAGTGGGCGTAAGCCTCAAACTTACATAACCAAAATACGGCGTTAAACTGGCGTCGCCGCTTTTCTTAATAATCACCATTGAATTGGTTACTGCCGCCCAGCAGGCACCTATCTCAAGATCAGTAAATTTATTCGGCTTATAATTAAGTCTCCAATCATTTTCAAAACCTAAATATTTATTAATCGGGTTTCCCTTATAAAGAAATTGTGATTGAGAATAGAACAAATGATTTTCCAGCCGCAGTGTTATATTCTTTACTTTATACTGAAAAAATAAATAAGGATTTACAAGACCGGCACCATTAACATCTTTGGGAAAAGTGCCGAAGTAATCGAGGTTACCCATAAAGCGATGCGCTGTGCCATATAAAGTTGCAAAATTTTTATCTTCAGTAGGATGTGTTGAACTATCAGCACCACTTAAATATTCCATACCCAAACGCACAGTAAGTGCTTTCCCGGAATAACGAAGTTCGGGCTGGAAGTAGTAAGCATTAATTTTTTTAGCAGATGAATCTTTTCCATATTGATAGTAGCCACTTACTGTAGCATACCAGTTGTATGATGAATACTCAAGTCTGCCGCCACTTGTAAAACGCTGGTAAGTAGTTGTATACTTTTCAGGATTGGAACTTTGATAACCATCCATTGCATTTATGGTAGTTAAAGCAAATTTGTCTGATAGCTTCCAGTTAAAATAATGCACGAGCAAATCTTTATAGTTTGGAAGCAATGGCTGATATTTTGTTGTGAATATATTTTCGCCAGACTGGTTAAATGCAAACAGTAATTGTGTAGTGAAGTTTATATTGTTATTGTAAATAAGCCGGATCGCATCATGAGAATTTCCGGGCAGTCTCCAATCATTCTCAGCAAATAATCGTTGGTTATCATATTCAACTATTTGCCTGCCTATACGCACAGACCACTTATCATTGAAATGAGGTTCTGCATACGCTTCAAACAGGTACAATGGAAATGTTGTTGTTGGTGTAACAGTTGTACTTGTTCCCGTTTGCCCTTCTCTTGGATCCTGCTCTCCCCACACACGTGCATCCTGGAAAGAAAGAAAAACATCAACAGGTTTACTTTTAAAAGCAACATTAAATCTTGTTCGCTGGCTTATGGTGAAAGCAGCCGATGTATCGGGTGTTGGTAAAGACTTATATCCATGCTTCAGTTCAAGCCTCGTACGCATATCTAATCCAAAGGTCAACGTGTTTTGTGGCGCTGCAGGTTTCTTAACTGTGGTATCTGCAGCAGGTTTATTTACGGCGTCTAACGGCGGTGGTGTGGTTGTTTGAGCCTTCACCAAACCAACATTTAAAACGGTCAAAAACAAAAGAGTTCCTGATAAACGGTAACGGTTTCTTTTCATAAAACAGTTTAAATTTTGAACAAATATATAATTCCTATCGAATTAGTAGGAATTAAGTGCAAAAAAAATTACTTCTTTTTTTGCCTGGAAGTAATTTGCTGTTTAATGGTTACGTTATTTAGTTTGTTTGCGTTGCCTTTGAGCGATTTTTTTTGTGCAACAATATTTTTCTTTAGTGCTTCACTCCTTTTAATAATTTCTGCAAGGGTTGCTTTCTTTAGCATCTTTACCGTTTCTGAACGCACATCAGAAAACACAGCGCGAATGCCGCATGCTTCTTCATCTATACATTCATCACATTTCTCATAATATTTGTATGCCACACAAGGTAGCAATGCAATAGGTCCGTCAAACAAACGCATCACATCGGCAATATTTATTTCTTCGGGAGATTTTTGCAAATAATAACCACCGGTTTTCCCTTTACGACTATTAAGCATACCGGCATGTCGCAAATCTAATAGAATGGCTTCCAAAAATTTTCTTGGAATATTTTCGCTGGCTGCAATCCTGCTTATCTGTACGGGTTCACCGTCTTTAGTTTCCCGTGCAAGATAAACCAACGCATTAATTGCGTATTTCGTTTTTCTTGAGAGCATAATATCGGTGGTAAAAATATTGAACGACTAAATCATTCAATACGCGCAAAGTAATCATTTATTTAAAACTATACACTTTGTAATCCCATGCATTCAAATGCATCGGTGTATTATTAACAAGTTTTTCTTTTTTCTGCGTAAATACATCTAAAGCGTTTCCAACTATATTGTTATCTGTTATTAAAAAATCCTGCGGTTGATTGGTAAGATTAACGATTACAATAATCTTATCGCTTCCGCTCATACGTTCAAAAGCATAAATCGCTTCATCATTATTTGTTTGAATTTTTTTGAATGATGCATTTGCAGCAAGTGCGGCATGTGCTTCTCTTAAATGCAACAATGTGCTGTAAAATTTTGCTCGTGCATAATTATGAAATGTGATCGTGTCTTTATAAAAGAAAGAAATGCTATCAAGAAAAGGTTCTTCCTGTCCGCTGTAAATTTCCGGAATGGAACGCGGCAATGTTTGCGTAAGCACAGCAAACGGCGCATGTGATGCACCGGGCATCGTTTTATAATCCGCACCATTCCAACTATTCTCATCATGATTACTCGTGAAATACATCAGCAATCCATTTGCAGGAAAAGTTGCATCAACAACCTTCAACAAACTATCTAATGCAAGTGCATTGCTTTTGCCTGCTGCAATCTTTTTCATCACATTAAATTCGGGCCATGTGTAAACAGCATCAAAGCCTGCATCCAGCAACCATGATGAATCTGTTTCAGCTAACATGAAAACATTTTTATCAGCCTTTAATATGTCAATACATTTTGTCCAGAATTCTTTTGTTGGACCAACCGCATAATCGCATCTAAAGCCATCAATATTGGTTGAATCAATCCAAAACTTCATGCATTGAATCATGGTATCTTCAAGAACAGGATTATGATAATTGAGTTTACGCGTATCAGTCCAGTCAAATTGCGAAACAGCTTTGCCGGTTGAATCCTGCACATAAAAATCAGGATGCGCCGTGAGCCAGTAATTATCTGCACCTGTATGATTCGGCACCCAATCCATGATCACTTTAAAACCCATATCATGACACATCTTCACCAAACTTTTCCAATCATCCATCGTCCCAAATTCAGGATTGATAGCTTTATAATTTGACACTGCGTAATAACTGCCCAACGTTCCTTTCCTATCCACTTTACTAATTGGATTAATAGGCATAAACCATAAAGTCTGCACACCCATTTGCTTTAATCGCGGCAAACTTTTTTCAAAGGCTTTGAATGTTCCTTCAGGTGTGTATTGACGAACATTTACTTCATAAATATTGCCTTGTAGGATCCATGCAGGATGGCCATCAACTAAGGCACCTTTTTGTGCAAATGAAAAATTGTTACAAATGATAAACGAACAAATACAAAAAACCAGTCTGATAATTTTGCGCATGACAGAATTTTAAAAATTTAAAAATACAAACTCTTACAAAGTTTTATCTGAAGTTTTTATCTTACTGTGTTTATAAAAATTAATTATGGAATTTGATTATAATATTTCGGATAAAAACATTGCTGCAATTTTGATAAGAAGGCTTGAACAAAAAGATTTAGTACAGGCAGATCACATCATGAGGCTTGCTTTTGGTACATATTTAGGTTCGCCTGAACCCGCTAACTTTTTTGGCGAAACTGATTATATCTGTACAAGATTTAAGGCAAATCCTAAATATGCTTTTTGTGCTGAAGTAAATAACAACATTGCAGGTTCTGTTTTTGTTTCAAACTGGGGGGGTGTTGGCTTTTTAGGTCCGCTCACAGTGCATCCAGCATTGTGGGATAAAGGTGTTGCAAAGAAATTAATGGAACCAGCAGTGGATTGTTTCGATGAATGGAAAACACGCATCGCAGGTTTGTTTACTTTTTCTGCAAGCGCAAAACATGTAGCACTGTACCAGAAGTTCGGTTTTTGGCCTCAATATTTAACTGCTATCATGTCAAAAACGGTAAAAGAAAATACAGGTACTAAAGATTACCTCACATTTTCTGAATTAAGCAAAAGCGGAAAAGAAAACATGCTTGAACGTTGTACAGAATTGACAGATGCCGTTTATGATGGTTTGGATGTTACGAGTGAGATTACATTCGTTGAGGAACAACATTTGGGTGAAACAATTTTAATAGAAAACAAAAGCAGGTTGGCTGCTTTTGCTATATGTCATTTCGGACCTCACACCGAAGCTTCAACAGGTTCATTATACATAAAATTTGGAGTGGCTGATGCTGATAAAGGAAAAAATAATTTTGAAAAATTGTTATCTGCCTGCGAAGCATTTGCATCAACAAAAAAACTTTCAAAAATTGTTGCTGGTGTCAATACTGCACGGCGCCGGGCTTATGTTCAAATGCTTGAACATGATTTTAAAACAGGAACACAAGGTATAATAATGCAACGACCGAACAAAAAAGGATACAATAAGAAGAATAATTTCATTATTGATGACTGGCGTTAAAATAAAGCTCCTAAAATCTTTCCTATCTTTCTGCAATGAAAAAAATATTTCTCTTACTGCTTGTAGTTACATCAACAAATTTATTCGCACAACATTATGAACCCAACTGGAACTCGCTTAATACACGTGGAATTCCTTCGTGGTTCCAGGATGCAAAGTTTGGCATCTTTATTCATTGGGGTGTTTATTCGGTGCCATCTTATGCGCCGGTGATTGAGAATAGCGGTTACAGTTATGCAGAATGGTATTGGTATCGTTTGCATGAAAAGCAGAAAGATTTTATTGCATTTCATGATAAAAATTACGGACCGAATTTTCAGTATCAGCAATTCGAGCCGATGTTTACAGCAAGCATGTTTGATCCAAAACAATGGGCAGATATTTTTAAAAGATCAGGCGCAAAATATGTTGTGCTTACATCAAAACATCACGAAGGTTATTGTTTGTGGGATAGCAAAGAAGCAGATCGTGATTGGGGACGTTCATGGAATGCAGTAACAGGAACGCCGCATCGTGATTTGCTCGGCGATCTCACGAATGCAGTTCGCGATGATGGTTTGAAAATGGGTTATTATTATTCGTTGTATGAATGGTTCAATCCGTTGTGGCAAACGGATAAACAAAAGTTTGTTACAGAACATTTCTTTCCACAGTTCAAAGACCTTGTTACAAAGTATAAACCTTCTGTAATTTTTGCTGATGGTGAATGGGAGTTGGCTGATACTGCATGGCACAGTCCTGAATTATTAGCATGGTTATTTAATGATTCGCCGGTTGCAAAAGATGTTGTGGTGAACGATCGCTGGGGCAGCAACACACGTGAACAAAATAAAGGTTGCATGTATGCAACTTCAGAATATGGAAGTGGCATGAATGCGAATGTTGTGTGGGAAGAAAATCGCGGCATTGGTCATTCATATGGATATAACCGCAATGAAAAAATTGATGATTATAAAACAAGTCATGATTTGATTTTGATGTTGGTGGATATTGTTTCGCGTGGTGGAAATTTATTGCTGGATATCGGACCCACTGCAGATGGTCGCATTCCTGTTATTATGCAACAGCGATTAACAGACATGGGTAAATGGCTCGATGTAAATGGTGAAGCAATTTACGGCACACGTGCATGGACACATTCGTATCAATGGAGTGAAGGCATACAACCGCAGAAAAATGATAAAAGTTTTATGGCAGGTTATGATGTTGCTCAATTAATCAAACCAAAAAAAGATTCAGCACATATAGAATATTTCTTCACCAAAAAAGGAAATGATTTGTATTGCATCGTTCCCTCCTATTCGTCACAAATTCATATACAAGATTTAAAAATTGCATCGAACACAAAAGCAACAGTGCTGGGCAGCAATAAAACTTTTTCGTGCAAACAAAATGGTAACGATTGTGTGATTGATTTATCAACAGCAAAGGTTGGTGATATACCAAATGAGTTGTTCGTGGTGGAGTTGAATGGAGTGTTGAAATAAATTTAGTTCAGCTGGTGTGAAATTTGTAATTAGTACTAGCAAAACATATAAGCCTTGTCTGCACTTGAATGTTTATTTAAAAATCAATTTATATGGAAACTGATAAGATTGAAAACTTAGATCAAAACAAAGAAGGCTTAAAGAAAACACTGGATGAACTGCTTTATCAGCTTGAGCAAGACGAAGAACTTTTGAAACAATTGCAGGAAAAATTTCAGAAGCAGAAAAAGGAAATAAGAAAATGGTTAAGCTGGATGGGTTGATAAAAGTAACCCTGTTCATAATTTAGAATTACAGGTATAATTTTATTATTTTCATCCCTCACTGCAACTTGCTTTAATGAAAAAAATTATACTGTTAGTTCTTGTCTTCACACAACTACAATCATTTGCTCAGCAATACGATGTCTGCATCTATGGCGGAACATCAGCAGGTGTTATTGCTGCATACACTGCAGCTAAACTGCATAAAAAAGTAATTCTTATTGAACCCGGCAAACATTTGGGCGGACTTACCTCTGGTGGTTTAGGCTATACAGATATCGGCAACAAATATGTTGTTACAGGTCTTGCAAGAGATTTTTATAGGCGCATGGGCAAACATTATGGCAAATTTGAAACATGGATTTTCGAACCGCATGCAGCAGCAGAAATTTTCAATCAATATATCAAAGAAGCAAACGTTCCTGTGTTATATGAATATCATATCATTGATGCAAAAAAAGAAAATGGTTCTATTAAAAGCATTACTGTACAACTTTCAGGAGCATTTTATGCATCAATTAATAAAACCATTACTGCAAAAATGTTTATTGATTGTAGTTATGAAGGCGACCTGATGGCTAAAGCAAAAGTGAGTTACACAATCGGTCGTGAAGACAACAGCGTTTACAACGAAACATGGAATGGTTATCAATTGCAAGATCATCATCAATTTCCTGGTGGCATCGATCCTTATAAAATTCCCGGCGATTCAACCAGCGGATTGTTGTGGGGCATCAGCAACAACAAACCTTTGCCAACAGGAACAGGAAACAAAATGGTGCAGGCATATAATTTTCGGCTTTGTCTTACGGATAGCGCACAAAATAAAATAGACATTACAAAGCCTGATGATTATGATGCATCACGCTATGAACTTTTGTTGCGTGTGCTGGAGAAACAACCTGCAAAAGACCTCGATGGTTTTATGAAAGTTGATCACATGCCCAATCACAAAACAGACATCAACAACAACGGCGCATTTTCAACAGACATGATTGGTATGAATTACGATTATCCCGACGCCGATTATGCAACTCGACAAAAAATTATTAAAGCACACGAAGATTATACAAAAGGATTTTTGTATTTCATTGGTCATGATGAACGCATGCCGCAACACCTGCGCACATTAATGTTGCAATGGGGTTATCCGAAAGATGAATACACAGACAACAATAATTTTACGCCACAACTCTATATACGCGAAAGCCGCCGCATGATTGGTGATTATATAATGACGCAAGCCAACTGTGAAAGCCGTGCAACTGTAAACGATGGCGTGGGCATGGCTGCTTATACAATGGACTCGCACAATTGCGAACGACTTGTTGTAAATGGGATGGTGAAGAACGAAGGCAATGTGGAGAAAGGTGGTTTCGGACCGTATCCTGTTTCATATCGTGCGCTTATTCCGAAAGCGGATGAATGCAACAACCTGTATGTGCCCGTGTGTTTAAGTGCCAGTCATATTGCGTATGGTTCAATTCGCATGGAGCCTGTGTTCATGGTGCTGGCGCAATCGTGTGCCGCCGCTGCGTGCATGGCTATTGATGCGCATCAAATCGTGCAGCAGGTTAACGTACAACAATTGCAGCAACTGCTCAAACAAAATCCTTTAATGGATGGCAGCACACCCGAAGTGCTCGTTGATGATAACGACTCACTGCATGTGCACATAAACGGACCAACGCAAACACAAACCGGTGGTGGTTATGGCGCCACATGGTTAAAGATCCCCGTTGCAAATTCATCCACCACTATTACTTACACGCCCAACATACAAACGCCCGGCAGTTATACTATTTATGCGTATGTGCCGGTGATTGAACATGCCGCAACCGCATTGCATTATACCATTAAAAATAACAGCGCAAGCAAAGATGTTATGAGTTCAACACCCACAGCAGCAGAAGGACAAACCAGCGGCGAATGGGTTTCGCTTGGCACTTATACTTTGACAAAAGGAAACAAAACAACTGTTACACTCACTACAATAAATGCAGATGGAATTGTTACTGCAGATGCGTTGTTGTTTGTGCCGAAGAAGAAATAAGAAATTGATTTGGGGCTCTCGGCGTTTTTTTCTTTAATCGACTTTGGTTCCCGCTTTACGCTGCAAGTCCTCGCCACAAAGGCTTTGCACAGAAGCTTCAGCTGTGGGCTTTTCGCTTCAATCGGGCAGCCGCTGAACCTTTATTATTTTATTCAGCAGAAAGATTCGATTTGTGGTAGAAATCAACCATTGATGTTTGCTTGTTGGTATTGCAACCAGTAGTGAGAATTTTAAATCTTAATTTTAAATATAAATTCAGCATACGAACTTACGATATGAACTTTAAAGAAATTAATAACGCAATATTCAAGAGTTCTTTAAACGATTCAGATGCATTTATTAACTGCTATCTTGAAAATGAAGAGCAAATTATTAGTACATTCAAAACAGCAGAAAAGATAAAAACTGAAATCTATTTGAAGGATATTGATAAGGAGCTAATTGATAGCATTAGATTTTCTAGTATTTTTTCCGATGTAACAATTATCAACAATACATATTCAGAAAAGGCTGGTGCTAAAGTTCATTTAATTAGACCTGAAAGTAAATATTTTGTTGAACGTCAACTCACCATTCCGATTGAGAAACTTTCTTCACCCGTTGAAGCTTTTGATTTTTTCCCTTGTTATATATCTCGCTTGGATGACGAGTTAAAAGAAATTACGAAATCGTTTAAACCGCTTATTAAATCCTCGCGGTTACTTGTCAGACCGCTTCGAAGTGTTTATGCAAAAAATAAATTAACTGGTGAAAACGTCTTTCATTATGTAAATCCTAACACTGAAAACAATCATTGGTTTGTAGATAACCTTAGAAATGAAAACAGTTATTTTTTAATGGATAACGGCATTTCACATAAACAATCAAAACAACTGTTCGAAATCACTTTACCATATTTTACTGACATTGATTTAAAGACGCTCAACAAAATTCTTGAGGATGAAAACGACCTCTTAAGCTCATTTAGAATCAACCTACAAAAGGTTGTAGCAGAAGCAAATACTAATTTTAAATCGATAGAGGAAATTCGGAACGATTTATTAAATCCTGAAATTGATAAAATAAACAGAAAGTTTAAAGTAATTCAAAATGCTCATAAATTAACAACGATAGGTTTAGTTGGTACTTTTAGTTTATCTTTTGTTATAGCGTATTATTCTCATTATGATTTAATGAAACTAATAACTCCTAATCTCTTTATTGGGGGAATGATTGCATCAAATAATAATTATTTTTCAAAAAATAGATGACTTAAAGGATAATGATTTCTTTTTGTTGTGGAAAATAAGAAAGTATTTAAAATAATTTTTTCTCCTCATACGCCAACTTCATAAAGCGCAGCACTTCATCATTCACATCGTCTTTATATAGCATTCTGAAATGATGATTGTATTGTTCTGTGCCGGGCACTTGTGCAATTTTTGTAAAGCATAAATTATCAGGATGTGGTTTATGAAAAGGAAAAACAACATGAATAAAATTTTTACCTAACTGCGTTATCCATGCAATGCGTTTATGCGTGTTTGAAATACCAATCATTGTTTTTGCAGCACTCACTTCAATAACACCAATTGTTTGAAACATCACAATAAAATGTTCATACAATTCAATAGTGTGCGCAGATTTACCGGCAAGAAAATCTGCAATCGCTTTATCAGCCATCATAATTTTATAAACTATCTTTTGCTATCACGCTCCAGTCATCATTTCCATGACCTTTGGCGATCCATTCATCCATCACTTTTGCAATAGCGGGTATCGCAATTAAATTTGTTCCTGCTTCTTCAGCAGAAGATAACATAAGCCCTGCATCTTTACGAGCCATATTTAATTCCCATGATGGTTCATCAAACTTATTTTTAGAAATCGTTTTTAATCGTCCGGGAACACCGGCGCCTGGATTCCAGTTATTAAAAAGTTGCAGCAATTCTTCCGGTTTTATTCCGTGCACTTTTGCCAATGCGAGTGAATCTGCTAAGCCAGCAGTCATACTCAATAAAAAAAGATTGCCTGACAATTTAATACCGGCTGCTTTGCCTTCTTCACCACCAAAATTCAACAGCTTGCCCGTCATCTTCGATAACTCATTTTCATATTTTGCAATCACCGATTGATCTCCTGAAACCATCATAAAACCTGAACTTTCCAAAGCATTCGATGGACCCATAAAAACCGGCGCATGTAAATAAGTAAAGCCTTTGCTTTTCCATTCAGCCGTTCTGTTTATGGCACCTTTTACAGACGTTGTTGTGTGATCTATAATCGCAACTCCTTGCTTAAATCCTTTAGATGCTTTTGCCAATACCTCATCAACCGTTGCATCATCTTTCAATGTTACATGAATTACATCAGCGTTCTGCACAGCGTCTTCAACATTGTCAAATGCTTTGGCACCAAACGCTTCCAACGCTTTTGCTTTTGATGTCGTGCGATTCCAAACTTGCACCGTATCGCCTTTCTTCAACATTGCTTTCACGAAGTTTGAACCTAATAATCCCATACCTAAAAATGCTTTTATCATAAAACTGTTTTTGTAAAGTTAGTAAAGTACGATTGTCTGCTTCACTGATATATCGCAACTAAACTCACACTTCTGCCTGCAATTCATCTAACTGCTTTGTAAAATCATATTGAATGTCTTCGTGTAATGAAGTCAGCGCAACTTTAATCTTTTTGAGCTGCTGCAAGAACATATTCGTAAGCACTTTGTTTTTATGTATGCGAATACCTGAATTTTTTAACAGCAAACAAAAATGTATGCGCAATTCAACTTCTGTTTGTTTGCTGCCCACATATTTAATATGCTTATTAGTGAGTCTTAAAATTTTGCGTAACGTTTTTTTTGCGAGGTAAATATTGTTCGTGTTTACATCTTTAAATGTTTCATTCATCATTTCTTTTACCTGTGTTGTATAAGCTTCAATATCGTGCGCTTCAAAAAGTAAATAGGTAATTAATTCTTTATTGTCTTTTTTAAACCTGGCTAAGCGCAGACATATATCCGTAATTTCTTTTGCTGTAAGAGTTTGAAGTTCCTGTTTTACTTCAGCGAGGCTGGCTGTTTTCATTAAAATAAAAATAAACGAATAAGTTTGTAATCAAATCCGAATGCTGTATGTGGACTAAAGAAAAAATAAAAGAGTTTGCAAATAGGATCGGTTATCATTCTCAATTCACTTCTGGTGAATTAAACACTTTACATACTATCTTATTTGATGATGAAGATTTTTTTGGAATGACTGAAGGAATGATGAAAAAAGTTCATCATAATAATCGTTCCGGTTATGGCATAGCGTTATTAACAGACAAACGATTCTTGTTTTATTATAAAAGCGTGTTTGGAAAAATTATAAAAGAAGAATTTCCACTAAGCTCTATTTCCTCCATTTCTTTTCAAAAAGGTTCATTGCTTGGCTCGCTTCATATTTATGCAGCCAATGTTGATGAAATCATTATTGAACAATGTGATAATAATAACGCCGGCAGAATAGCTAAAGCATGGCAGTTTTTACAAACTGAAAGAAATATTATTGCAGCAGATCTTGCAAATGAACAGGCCTCCGATGCTGCCGTTGAAATTGAGAAGTGGTATGCTTTAAAAGAAAAAGGAATTATAACAGCAGAAGAATTTAATTCGAAAAAGAAGCAGCTTTTAAATTTGTAAGCAGAAGATCATTTTAACTGCACTTCTTTAATAACTGCTGCAAGTACATCTACTACATCCTGTGAAATAACACCAATCTGTTCAATTTCATCTCCCGCTCTCCAATGCTCTCCATCTTTTTCTTTTACCAAAGTAAGGCGCTGCGTGCCTTTGTCAGACTGAAGCAACACATCATAGGTTCCGGTAAGATGTCCTTCCCACGAAATGGTTTCGGCAAGCGCGGCTTTGTAAAAAACATTGTTGTATGTAAAAGTGGTGGTAAAAACCAGGTGGTCGCTTGTATCTGGCTTGCCGGCGATAAGTTGGAAACTCATATCAGTTCTGTTTATGATAGTAAGTTAGAAAAAACTCGCTTTTTTTGGTGGAGTATTCGACGTACGTTTCAACCCGCATGTTGAATTAATTATTTTTTTCGACATAAAATATGCTGATGAAAAACAAAGAAAGATGGCCACTTTACAATTGTGTGATGAAGCAATAAAGTAGCACGTTGTGTTATTGATAATTGGAAACAACACTGAATACACAGAACATTATCTTCGTCGAAATAAACGATATGAAGTGGATGCAGCTATGGATGCCTGTAAGACAAAACAAGAAATTATCAACGGTTGTTTTATTGCTTCGTTATTTGTTGGGTTATGCTTTTATTCCATCGGGCATTAAAAAAATTCTCGGCGAAAGATTTACTTCTATTGGAATAGATAATCCTGTTGGTTTTTTCTTTGAAGGTTTATACCGTTCCGGTTATTACTGGAATTTTTTAGGATGGGGACAACTCCTCGCTGCTTTTCTGCTTATGACACAACGTTTTTCAACGCTTGGCAATTTGCTTTTCTTTTTTATTGTTACTAATATTTGCGCCATTACTGTATTCATGCATTTCCAGGGAACATGGCTCATCACATCTTTAATGCTTTTCGCATCTTTTTGTTTGTTGCTTTGGGACTTTCATAAGCTGCAATTCATTTTTCAAAAAGATAACTTCACAGTAAAAGTTTCCTTTCAAAATTTACCTACTTACAACCTGCGATGGATAGTAAGCGGTTTGTTATTATTTGCACTTTCTGTTTTAGAGTCACTCGTTACTGTTCAAGGAATAAAAGCTACAACACAATTTATTTGCTTCGCTGTAATAGCAATAATTATCGTTCTTATAACTCTAATTTTTGAGTGGAAGCGGAATAAAAAAATAGATTAACTAAATTGTAATTGCTGATAATTTTTATACTTTGTTTTTCTTCGTACATCATCTAATGATAAATGAAATGATGATATGAGATGTTTCAGCAATCTTAATTTCAAAGTAAAAAAACCGACTCTTTAATATATTTAAAAAAAATTAGTAGCCATGATGAAAGACGACATCTCAATCGCTCAATGGGCATTGATAGAAGAATACAGAGCAGGCAAATTCAAAACACTCGACTTTCCAAAAATGGCAAGAGAAGATTTTGATTTGAATGGAATTGAGTTTGTAAATACGTTGTTTGAAGTACCAACAGTTGAATACTTAAATCAATTAAAAAGAAATGCTGCCGATGTAAATGTGCAAATGATTTTAATTATGGTTGATGATGAAGGCGATGGTGATGCCTCTACAGAAAAAGAAAGAAAACAATTCGCCATTAATCATCGAAAGTGGATTGATATTGCACAGTATTTAGGTTGTAATGCTATACGCACTAATTGCAGAGGTGAAGCAAATATTAATAAAGATGAAGCATTAAAATACGCTGAAGAATCTTATCATCTTTTACTAAACTATGCCGAAGAGGCAAACATAAAAGTATTGATAGAAAATCATGGTGGCGTTTCAGATGATGCAGATTTTATGATTGCATTAATGCAAGAAGTAAATCATCCTTTATTCGGCACTTATCCCGATTGGCGTGAGCCAAAAGATGATTTTGATAATTATGCTTACCTGCAAAAAACACTGCCTTATGCAAAAGGAATGTCTTATAGAAATCAACCAACAGAAGAACGAACTGCAAAGATGATTGAGCTATGCATGCAAAGCGGTTATCATGGTTGGTATGGTATTGAATCAAATGGCAGAGATGCTATTAAACAAGGCAAGGCTTTATTGAATAAATATCTTTTCGGTAAATAAAATCACTTGTTATATTTAATTAAATAGAATTATCCTTTGAAGAAAATATAACCGATGATAATTGCAGCAATAACACCAATACAATCTGCTGCTAATCCTGCCCAAACCGCATAGCGCACTTTTTTAATTCCAACGCTGCCAAAGTATAAAGCGAGAATGTAAAAAGTGGTATCTGTAGAACCCTGGAATATACTTGCAAGTTTTCCAACAAAGGAATCCGGTCCATATGCTTTGTTCGCAAAAACATCGAGCATCATTCCTCTTGCGCCGCTGCCACTGAACGGTCGCATAATAGCGGTAGGTAATGCAGGCACAAAATCGGTATTCAAGCCAGCAGCATGAACCAAATAGCTTATTCCATTTGTTATATAATCCAATGCGCCACTGTCGCGAAAAACACGAATAGCAACCAACATTCCCACGAGGTAAGGAATAATTTTCAACACAACATTAAAACCCTCTTTTGCGCCTTCAATAAACGCATCGAATACAGAAACTTTTTTATAAAATCCGCCAAGAATGATCGCAACAATGATGATCATTAAAAGGAGATTACCTGCAACAGAGCTAAAAATATTTTTTGTTGCAGGGCTCATATAATAAACGCCAATCAGCAAAGCAGCAATAATGGCAATCAAACTAATCATCCAGACAGCAAAAACAAAATCCCATTTTAATTTTTGTTTGATACCGACGATGATAATGGATGCTAATGTTGTAATAACAGTTCCTAAAACACAGGGAATAAAAACGCTGGTTGCATCTGTTGAATGTGCAGCAATCCTGTAAGTAAGAATGGAAAGCGGAATGATGGTAAGCCCGCTTGTATGTAAAACCAAAAACATGATTTGTGCATTGGAAGCTGTGCCTTTGTTTGGATTGATCTCTTCCAAACTTTTCATTGATTTTAAACCGAAAGGTGTTGCAGCATTATCAAGCCCGAGCATGTTTGCGCTAAAGTTCATCACCATTTCTCCCATCACAGGATGACCATCCGGAACTTCAGGAAATAATCGTTTCATAAATGGATTTAAACGACGCGCCAGCCAATTTATAGCGCCGGCTTTTTCAGCAATATTCATCAAACCTAAAAAGAAAACCATTGTACCTGCGAGCGAAAAGGCAACATCAACAACAGAAGATCTTGCTGAATCAAAAATGCCGTCTACCAATGTTTTGAAAATAGTTGTATCCCCTAAAAAAATGCACTTGATTGCTGCTATAATAAATGCAATCACAAAAAATGCGATGAATACAATGTTTAAAGCCATGCGGGAAAATTAATAATTAACAATGAATAATTAACAATGAAGATGATAACGAATAATGATTGATTACTTTTGCGCCCCAAAACTTACAACACAGAACTTAAAACTTATAACTTTTTATGGCTTTACAGGCAGGAATTGTGGGATTACCGAATGTTGGCAAATCAACTTTGTTTAATGCACTTAGCAATGCAAAGGCGCAGGCAGCTAATTTTCCTTTTTGCACTATTGAACCGAATGTTGGTGTAATTACTGTGCCCGATGAAAGATTATTTGAGCTTGAAAAATTGGTGCATCCACAAAAAGTAGTGCCTGCAACTGTTGAGATTGTTGATATTGCCGGACTAGTGAAAGGTGCAAGCAAAGGCGAAGGCTTGGGCAATCAATTTTTGGGAAATATAAGAAACACCGATGCTATTATTCATGTGCTGCGTTGTTTTGATGATGATAATGTTATTCATGTTGATGGCAGTGTAAACCCGGTTCGCGATAAAGAAATTATTGATACGGAATTACAGTTAAAAGATCTGGATACTGTTGAAAAGAAAATTTCACGCAATGAAAAAATTGCGAAGAATGATAAAGATGCTGCAGCAGGTTTGGAAATATTAAAAGCATTGAAAGCACATCTTGAGCAAGGCAAAAATGCAAGAGCATTTGTTGCAGATGAAAAAGAAAAAGCAAAACATATTGATGATTTGTTTTTGCTCACCATAAAGCCTGTGATCTATGTATGTAATGTTGATGAAAAATCTGTAATCAACGGAAATAAATATACGGAAGCTGTAAAAGAAAATGTGAAAGATGAAAATGCAGAAATACTTTTTATTAGCGCGGCAATAGAAAGTGAAATTGCAGCTATGGATAGTTATGAAGATCGCCAAATGTTTTTAGAAGATTTAGGTTTAAAAGAAAGCGGTGTTGTAAGATTAATTCGCTCAACGTATCATTTATTAAATCTTGCAACATATTTTACGGCAGGCGAACAGGAAGTGCGTGCATGGACAATTCACAAAGGCATGTTAGCACCACAAGCCGCGGGTGTTATTCATACAGATTTTGAAAAAGGTTTTATACGTGCAGAGGTTATTAAGTACGATGACTTCATTAAATACAAAAGCGAAGCCGCTTGTCGCGATGCGGGCAAATTAGCAGTGCAGGGAAAAGATTATTTGGTTGAAGATGGAGACATCATGCACTTCAGGTTTAACGTGTGATGTGATTTGTTGATTCCATGATGTGCTAATTTGCTAATTACACTTTTTCCAGATTAAACAAGCTGTCAACAAATTCATGTTTGTCAAAGATCAGAAGGTCAGTCATCTTCTCTCCTACACCAATATATTTTACAGGTATTTTAAATTGATTGGCGATTGCCAGAACAACACCACCTTTTGCTGTGCCATCTAATTTTGTTATGGCGATGGATGTTACATCTGTTGCTGCGGTAAATTTCTTTGCTTGTTCTACTGCATTTTGACCTGTTGAACCATCAAGCACCAACAACACTTCATGCGGCGCATCGGGAATTACTTTCTGAATAACACGTTTAATTTTTGAAAGTT
Source organism: Parafilimonas sp. (assembly GCA_035547495.1). Classification (GTDB taxonomy): domain Bacteria; phylum Bacteroidota; class Bacteroidia; order Chitinophagales; family Chitinophagaceae; genus Parafilimonas. The sequence continues at coordinate 20,037 of DASZUY010000148.1, forward strand.
CATCCATTAAATGAATCTTATTATGCAAACGGCCAGCAGTATCGATAATAACGATATCTGATTTTTTTGCAACTGCACTTTTTACTGCGTCATAAGCAACAGCTGCAGGGTCGCTGCCCATCGGCTGTTTTACGATTGGCACATCTACTCTTTCACTCCAAATTGTAAGCTGATCAACCGCCGCAGCGCGAAATGTATCGGCAGCACCAAGTAAAACTTCTTTACCTGCATTTTTATAATTGTATGCAAGCTTGCCAATAGTTGTTGTTTTACCTACACCATTCACACCAACAACAAGCAACACATAAGGTTTTTTATTTTCAGGCAATTCAAATTCTTTATAGGTGTCTTCGGGAGCATCTGTCAATATGTTTTCAATCTCGTTTTGCAACAAGCGATTCAATTCACCTGTGCCAACATATTTATCTTTTGCAACACGCTGTTCAATGCGATTTATAATTTCAATTGTTGTATCAATACCAACATCAGCACTCACCAAAGCGTCTTCCAGATTATCTAACACTTCTTCATCAACCGTGCT
>DASZUY010000149.1:0-2551 GCA_035547495.1 Parafilimonas sp.
TGCATAAAAAGCCCTGCTTGTTGATCCGTGGCCTGGGCCTTTGGTTCTCGCCTGAATCCATTTTCCGTCTTTTCCTGTTAGTGATTTAAAACCGGCTGATATAAGTTTGTTTTGTATAAACTCGTAGTCGGCTTTTATTTCGTTAATTAATTCACTGTCTTCTAAAAAATCAAAAGACTGGACATTTAATAACATTGAAGATGGATTGTGATAGCCATTCCAGGATACCGCACAAAATAAAATGGACTTTAACTTTTCCCAACAATGACTTTTGAAAAAAGGGACTTCTGCCAGCAATGCGGGATTAATCATTGTTATAGCCATGGTTTCTTTAGGCACCCAAATATCCGCCCGTTTATGGAAAGCCGTAGACTTTAGCTCAAATCCAAGACCATTTGGCGCTTGTTCATTGTTAGTATTTAGACCAGCTAGCCGCTCAAGGGTCTGCCCCTTCCAACCTTTGTTTTGCTTGGTGTCAGTAAAAGTTGTTATTCCAAATTTTATGGCCCATTTTGCTAAATCCTGGCCAATATATTTTTGTAAATTTTGAACGGCCACTACTCTCGTGATCATTGCTTGATTTTTTCAAGTAACATTCTTTTTAAATCAAGAATTCCTTTTCCTGATTTGCACCAGTTACCTTTATCATCTTTATACCAGCCTTCCCAAGACATTGCTCTACCCTTAAATGCATCACCTGAATAGTTTACATCTTCTTGTCCCCAAATCCATTTATAAGCCTTTAAAATAGTTTCGGAATCGATTCCTTCAGGATCCGGGTTTAATAAAAGAACATTTTTAACAAATTCTGATGGTTCCTCGCCATTATATACTTTTTCCAAGGCTGTTATTATTTCCAATGCATTTTTTGCATCAATCAAAGCTTTTTGCAGTAGATCGTCATAAATCTGCTGATGTGTTATTTGCCACAAAGAATCGTCGGCCGGATTGTAAATAAATACCAGGAAATCTTCCCGTGCAATTCTTCCATAGGCTTTTTTGCCGCCTGGTTTTACAATCACAATCCGGTTTCCATTCATCATATCTTCAACTTCATATCCCCTGTAAGGAATAGTTTCAAGGAGACCTGCAAACACCTCTTTTGAAGTATTTTTTATATCAATCCTTTTAAGGTCAATACTATGTTTATAAATGTTTTTTCTTAATTGAGTCATTTTAAAACAATACGGGTTGATTTTTTGCCGCCTGGTATTTTTTTGCGGTCAAATCGGTGTATTCTTTATTGATATCACAACCTATATATTTTCTTTGACCTATAATAGAGGCGGCTATACCTGTAGTTCCGCCACCATTAAAGGGGTCGAATATAATGTCACCTGGCTTAGTAGATGCCAAAATAACTCTTTTTAAAAGTGCCAGGGGTTTCTGTGTTGGGTGCTTGCCAAATTCTTTTTCACCTGTCGATGGAGTGGGTATACTCCACACAGAACGCATCTGTGTTTCCGGTTTTTTCATCGGGTCTTCGGGAAAACGACCGTCTTTCATAGCTTCATAGTTAAAGGTATGTTTCGCTTTTTTGTCTTTTCTTGCCCATAACAGCGTTTCATGTGAAGCTGTAAAAAACCGGCATGAAAGATTAGGAGCAGCGTTTGGCTTAAACCATGTTATATCATTAAGCATGTGATAACCTTCTTTCTGCAGTAAAAAGCCGCATTGATATATACTATGATACGTTCCACTTATCCAAATAGTGCCTTCGGGCTTTAATACTCTTTTGCATTCATGAATCCACGTTTTATGGAACTTTAAATCATCTTCAAATCCCCGTGACTTATCCCAGGTGCCTTTGTTAACGCTAACCATACGCCCATTTTGGCAGGTAAAGCCATCATTAGAAAGCATGTAAGGAGGGTCGGCAAAAATCATGTCAATATAATTATCCGGGAAACGACTCATCACTTCCAGGCAATCATTATTATACAAAGCAAAATCAACTGTTTTGAATACGGGCCTTATTGATTGTTGAGTACCATTTTTTGAAATATACTTTACCAGTTCCTCAAAAACATAGCTTACAGCGGTGTTATCTTCCATCTCTCTGAATTTTGATCAAATTTACTTAAAACGCCATAACACTAAGAAATTTAGACATGTAATTTACAAACAGGTTATAAAGGTCTTTTAGTCGAATAAAATTTAATTACCCGTTTTAGCGGACACCCCCGCCTTTTTTATATATATAGGCATAAAAGAGAATGATTATGCCTTATACAATGCAGCCTGCTGATGTGCAGGCAAAATGGAATGAATACCGCCGCCAGTGCGATGAGCATGTTGCCACCGTTCGTTACCGGGATAAACTGCTGCAGGTACCCCAAAAGATTATTTATACCCTGGAGGGCTTTTGCCTTTTGCTGGACATGAGCGAAGAGGAGCTGAAAAAGTACGAAGACAACAAAAATTACAAAGCGGTATTTAAGAAGATACGCTACCAGGTAATGTGCCGCAAGATGCATGCGCTGGTAAACGGGGAGGGGAATGCGCGTGCCCTTATTTATGACCTTAAGGTAAACCATGGTATTGACCCCAA
>DASZUY010000150.1:0-32444 GCA_035547495.1 Parafilimonas sp.
TTAAATGTGTATGAACTATTAAAAAGAGTGAAATAAAAAATAATAATTGTTTGATAGTAGGTTTGTTTTTGCAGACGATTTTTTTCATGTGATGGCATTTAATGTAAAATGCCTAAGGTAAAAAATTGAGCGAATTTTTTATTAAGAATAAAGTTTAGATGAAGATTTTGTTTAAGTGATATTATGATTGTTTATAGAAATGCATTGACGCAGCAACCAGCTTCCAGTCGCCATTTATTTTTTCAACCATCCATACTTCATGAGAATAAGATTTGGCTCCATCTTTTGAAGTTGATATTTCATCAAAGCTTGTCCAGCCATTATCGTTATGAATACTCATTCTATAATTTGTTGCGGTAGCAAAGCCACCTTGCCCCATCGCTGAAGAAGTTTTACCCAAAGCTTCTGCAGGAATTTCAATTGCTTTACCATCTGCTGTTGAAATAAATATAACACTGTATGGTTGTACATGCCAGCAATCTGCATACGCTTTTGCATCACCCGACCTGAACGTGGTGGCTGCTTTTTCAAGCAGTTTTACAATGGCGATGGAATCGTTGTTGGTTTGAGAATATGCAGATGCAAAAATTAAAAGCAGGCAAAGTGTTAGTATAAGTTTCATGCGTGTTATGTTTTAATTATAAATGTATATGTAAGTAATTTACATTATGAAAAAATTTCTGCTTATTATCATTATCATCTTTATCGCAATTCAATTTATAAGACCTGCCAAAAATATTCATCCGGGTTTACAAGCTTACGATATCAAAACCTTGTATAGTGTTCCTGCTGATGTTGACACCATCTTATCCAAAGCCTGCAACGATTGTCATAGTAACAACACAACATATCCCTGGTATTACAATATTCAACCAATAGCCTGGTGGATGAATGACCATGTGAACACAGGAAAATCTGAAATAAACTTTAATGAATTTACCAATCTTCCTGCGCGGGAACAATATAAAAAAATGGATGCAGTGCAATGGCAAATCCGCAAGAACGAAATGCCGATGCCATCTTATACCATTATTCATAAAGATGCAATATTAACCAGCACAGAAAAAGATGTAGTTATCAATTGGGCTGAAAGCATTCGCAAACAACTGGAAGCAAAATATCCGGCAGACAGTTTAAAGTCAGATGACGATAACTAAATCTCAATTGAAAAAGGAGGAGTCGTAATTAACTCCATCAAAGAATATTCGAAGCTGTGTAGCAGATATTGATAAAACATTTTTTATGCTGACAGATGCAGGTTGCGCTTAGTTTTATTTTGAAGCAAGCAGTTGATGCTTACATTGAATGTTCGAAAAAATTTCTACCTGATTTTTCTCTATTTTTTGTATGGTTATATACGATGGATAATAACCTGATGATTTTATATTGAACAAATGAAATGAACTTATAATCGCTTCACTCCGGCGGCTTAAATAACATAGCATAAGTTTCTGTTCAAAATTATTATGTGATAGCATTCTTATTGCTTTAAACAATTGTGATAAAGAAACATTGAAGAATGGAGGATCACAAAAGATAATGTCAAATGTTTGATTGATCCATCCAGGTTTATAAATGTTCCAGTTGAGATACCCTTTTTCAGTTGCAAAGCGATTGTCAATATCAAGAATGGTTACATCTTTCTTTGCATTATTCAATGCTTTTCCAACCATTGGTGCGCATAAGGCACAAATATTTTCAAACTGGCTTAGAAATGTTGTTAGTTGAGTTATTGTTGTTTCATCAAAAAAATATTGTTCATGCTGATGAAGTTCGTACATGTTGCTACGCAATTTCTATAAAGTTAACAGGTACGTGTTCAGTTAACCAAACACTATTATCTGAAAGATAAAATTTATAACCTGCTGAAAACATTTCATTAGCTTTTATTTTGAGAATAATTGGTTTACCTCTGCGCTCTGCAACTTTTATCGCTGTTATCTTATCTGCGCTTAAATGCACATGATGACGTTGCATTTTTTGTAAGCCGTCTTTTAGTATCGAAGCAAGAACTTTTTCCACTGTGCCGTGATATAAAACTTCCGGTGGTTGTTGTTCTGTATAACCTAATTCAACAGCAACTGAATGACCCTGGCTTGCTCTTATTTTGGTTAAGTCATCATTAAATGCAAAACGTTTTTTGTTATTGGTATCTACAATGTATCGCAGTATTTCGAAGCTGTTTTCATTATGTGCATTGAGTTTGCTGATGAGTTCATCAACATTTGTGTAGCCGTTTTCATCTAATGCAATTTCGTATGCTGACGGTTTGTGGCGAAGAATGTAAGAGAGGAGTTCGGAATGTGAATGGATTTGTCTGAAGAATTTATATGACGTTAAATAACAAGTTTGTATTGTAAGATTATATTGATTGAAGAAACTATTTTGAAATTTGTAAAATTAAATTCTGAATAACAGGAAATAATTGGTCGTATAAAAGTTGCTTATTCTTTGGCACATCCGTTTTTTCAATACTGTTTGCATAAATCAATGATTCGGGTATCTTCAACGCTTTGCTTATTTTTTTTAAAGTTTGAATACCCGGTCTTTTACCGTTTTCAATTTGCGATAAAGCTGCTTGCGTTAAATTAGCTGCTTTCGCCAGCTCGCTTTGAGTTAATCCTTTTTGTTTTCTAATTTCTTTAATTGCTTTTCCTAAATTCATTTAAAAAAATTTATACCTATTCCTAGTGCTTTAATCAATAAGTCAATAATTACTGCCCAATCTTTTTTTGTTCTTGCATGCTTTATTTTTTCGCAAGCTTCTTGTAATGCTAACCTATCTTCTTCAGATAAATGTTGATTTGATTCTATTATAGTAGAAAGTTGCTTGATTATTTCTTCTGAATTCATCTAGATGATGTTTTTGTATATTAAACAATGTTTGTAATCTCATTCCTGAAAACATAACATTGTTTGCATCAGATTCATCATCCATATTTTTAAATAAAAATCTTACAATACTTCTGAAGCAAAATCTAATATCTCTTAAACGGTTTTTAAAATACTTTTTTGTAATTATAAAAAGTAACCCGCTTATAGATTTTACTTCTTTAGCAATATGAGTTCTAACTATGTTCGAAGTAAAAAATTGAAAAGCATCAATGATTAATTTGTCCCAATAGCCGAAAAACACTTCAACTTGTTCTTCTAAAGACTCAATTGTGCTTAATATATTTTCATCCCGTGTGGTGATTAACAATTTATATGCATCAACAATTCGTTCCAGAAGAAAAACTTTTCTTTCATTAAAATTTTCGACAGGAATTGTTTTATTATAAAAAGTTTTATAATGATGCTCATAACATAAATTAGTATCTTTTTCAGAATATGCCTTCGTTAATAAATATTCATATTTGGACAAGGAATTTTTGAAAGTACTTAATCTTAATTCAAAATCCCATTTGTGAATTGAAGTAAGAAACTCAGAAAATATTTCATCATCAAAAAGAATTTTTCTCTTTTCTTTTACCTGTTTAGATAAATTATCAAATGTAATTTGGAGGTTGCCTAACTCATAATCTTTTAACGACTCCATTCTTTCAAATTTTAAACAAAAATAAGATTCGTTGAAAATATAACCAAAAATATATTTTTTGGTTAGATTAAATATTCTAAATTTTATTTTTTTATAAAAAAGCTTAAAAGTAAACTGGACTACCCGATAGAAGCGGAAAGTCCGCAACTGAAAGAAATCAAGTAAATTTGAAATTAGATGTTCAAACAGAATTATGACCAACAATCTCAAACAAGACCTCATCAATAAAATATCATCTACTGAAGATGAAAATTTATTGATGTTGTTGAAAACAGATTACGAATACTTTACTCAAAATGAAGGTAAAGATGTAACGGATGAATTGTCTGCAGAAGATAAACAAGAGCTAATCAATTTGGTCAATGAACCTTTTGGATATGAAACCATCTCGCAACAACAACTTGATGAAGCAATCAGGCAATGGCGTACAAAATAATTTATAAGAAACGCTTTCAAACCAAACTCTTCCAATTACTCGATTACCTTAAAAAAGAATGGGGCGACAATGTTGCCAACAGTTTTATTAACCGCCTGCAAAAAAGGCTAAACACTTTGTCTCAACAACCTTATATAGGAGCTTCGTCCATTGTTATAAAATCTGTGCGCAGTATTTTAATTACAAAACATAACCGGTTATATTATCGCATTAAAGATGACACTATCGAAGTATTAAATATGTACGATACACGAAGTAATCCAAAGAAGAATCCTTACAAAAAAGTTGATTAATATCTCTCAGATAAATGGCTGCGGGATTGAAATGGAAAACACGGTGAAGCTTTTGTGCGTTGGCGTTTGTGCCGGATTTGTAATGTAAAGCCCGAGCTGCAGCTGATTCATTTTCATCAGCTGACAGCCCCAAAACTTTACTCTCCTTCCACCACATCTCTTTTATTATTTTTTCTTGTTCTATTCGTTTCAGCGCCGCACATCTTTACAATCTTTGGCGTGAACTTGCCCACCACATCAACCAATGCTTTCTGCGATTGCATTACGAGTTCAATCTCCTTGTATGCAAAAGGCGCTTCATCCAAACCGCCGCCGAGCAACTTTACATTGTGTTTGGCGAGTTCTTCTTTCAATGCATTGTGCGTAATGTTTGCCATGGCTTGTGTACGGCTCATTCTGCGCCCGGCACCATGCGATGCAGAGTTGATGCTGGCTTCCTCGCCCTTGCCTTTTACAATAAAGCCGGGCGCCGTCATGCTGCCGGGAATAATACCCAATACATTTTTACCGGCAGGCGTGGCGCCTTTGCGATGCACAATTACTTCTTTGCCATTGTGTGTTTCTTTCCATGCAAAGTTGTGATGATTCTCCACCATCTTCATTGGCTTGCGACCTAACTGCTTTGCAATCTTTTCGTGTATCACATGGTGACAAGCGCTTGCATAATCACCCGCCAAATTCATAGCCAGCCAGTATTCCATTCCTTCTGCTTCATCAAGCGTAAACCATGCAAGATGTTTTGCTTCCTGTGGCAAACGGCGTTTGCTGATTGCAAGTCGCGTGTAATGATTGGCAATGTTTGCACCCAATGCACGTGAACCGCTGTGCGTTACAAAGCCAACATATTTTCCTGCAGGCACATTCAACACAGCATCTGTTTCATCAATTTCAATAATGCCAAACTCTGCAAAATGATTACCACTTCCTGATGAGCCTAACTGTTTCCATGCGCGTGTATGCAGGCTTTTCAGCAACGGCATTTCAAAGAATAATTTATTGTCCATCACTTCATGCTCGGGCGATTGCTGAAACTGTGCACCGCTCCCAAACAAAGTTGCTTCGCCGAGTTCACGCACAAAGAATGCTTCACGTTGCGTAAGGTCTTTTATGTCGATATCAAAAATGCTTAAACACATGCGGCAGCCAATATCAACACCAACGCCATAAGGTATCACCGCATTCTCTGTTGCGAGCACACCACCGATGGGCAAACCATAACCATGATGCGCATCGGGCATTAACGCACCGGCAACTGCAACGGGCAATTTTGATGCGGCATACATTTGATGCATAGCGCCTTCTTCAATTTGGTCGCGACCAAAAATATTGAAGTGAATGCCTTCTTTGTTAAGAGAGACCTCACCCAAACCCTCTCCAAAGGCGAGGGCTTTAGGAAGCAACTTCTCAGCGATTGGTTGTAATGTTTCATGCGTTTTATAATCTTTTGGTGATTGCAACACTGCTTTTAATATTTCAAACGCTTCTTCTTTTGTGTGATGTTTAAAATGTTTTTCCATCACGTTCATTGCCACCGGAATTACAGGGCTTTCGGGATAACCGAGTGCTCGTAATTCTTTGGCTTCTATTTTTAATTTTCCCATGTTGTTTGTTTTTGAAACCACGAAGGCATAAGACATTAAGTTACACTAAGTCTTTGTGATACTTCGTGCCGTTGTGACTTTGTGGTTTTATTTTTATGTTGCCGGCAATCGTTTTTCATGGCATCACGGTTGTGTCACTCACTTGTGCTGTTGAAACGGTGAGGAACAATATCAGTAATTATGTTTCTTATGTATTTGGCAAATTGTATTTGCTGTAAATTTTTTTTGGACCACGAAGGCACTAAGACATTAAGTTACACTAAGTCTTTGTGGTACTTTGTGCCCTTGTGGCTTTGTGGTTTTATTTTTTTTCAAACTGCGATGATAAATTATATCTCATCCAATTTCTTTAAAAAACTCTCCGCAATCTCAATATGAGTATCTCTTTTTGATTTGTCCATTTTATCAAATGTTTTCAGCAACATTCCTATGCGTGGATTTTGTTTAAAATAATCACGATGCACATGCAGAAAGCGCCAGAATAATCCATCCCATATTTCCTGCCATAAGCTTTCATCTGCATTTTTATTCGTGTCCTTTTTATAATCACTCATTTTTAAAATGTAATTGCTGCTGCTGATGTAAGGCTTCGTCATCATCAATCCGCCATCTGCAAATTGCGTCATGCCATACGTGTTCGGCACCATTACCCAATCATATGCATCAATATACATTTCCATAAACCATTTATACACTTCATGCGGACTAAATTCGCACAACAACATAAAATTTCCCATCACCATCAACCGCTCTATGTGATGCGAGTAAGCGTTTTGCAGCACATGTTTTATTACATTGTCAACCGGCTCAATTCCTGTTTCACCTTTCCAAAATGCTTCGGGAATTTTTCTTGTAAATCCCCAATAATTTGTGGTGCGTTGTTTTCTTCCTTCACGTTCATAAACGATATGAATAAATTCGCGCCAACCCATTATTTGCCGTATAAATCCCTCAACAGAATTGATAGGAATTTTTGATTTTTGATAAGCTTTCAGCGTTTCATCAATTACATGTTGCGGCGTGAGCAAACCAATATTTAATAACGGCGAAAGAACGCTGTGATATAAAATTGGCTGATGTTTCATCATTGCATCTTCATACTTACCAAAATTGCCAAGCCGCTCCTGCAAAAATTCGAGCAACCATTTTTCAGCTTCTTTAAAAGTGGTTGGATAAAAACTGTTGGCTGTATCAAACGGCGGTTCTGATGAGCCATAATTTTTGCTGAAATATTTTTCAACATAATTTCTCGCTTCTTTTACATATTTATTTTCTTTTGGAAAAGTATACAACGGTACTTTTTCATTCTTCGGAAATTTTAAACGGTTCTCTGTATCAAAACTCCACTTCCCACCTTCAGGATGATTATTTATTTCAAGTAAAATTTTTCGTTGCTTGCGCTGATGAACATAAAAATCTGTTTGAAAATATGTTTTCCTGTTATCAAAATAATCAGCAACACTTTGCGATGAATTTAAAAACTGCGGCGTTTCAAACTCTACCAATTTAATGTTGTGCTTTTTGCAAGATGATTGCAATCTTCTTCTCAGCCAATCATCGCTTACATCAGCATAATTTATTTGTGATACTTTTTGTTTTTTGAGATAAGCGACCAACTTTCTGATATCGCAATGTGTTGATGTGCTTTCAACGTATTCAACTTTAAAACCTTTTTCCTGCAACCATTCTCTGTAAAAATTCATGCTTGCATGATGCAGAATAATTTTTTGTTTGTGAAATGAATACTGTTTAAAGAACAACCACTCTTCCACCAAATAAACTGTGTTTGCTTTTTGTAAAGCGGGATGTTGCTTAAATAACTGGTGCGGAAAGATCAAGGTAACTATCAAAATTGCTTTTGATAATTATAACATTGAAGGCAAATAAAGGTTGAAATTTATTCTTAGCTTTTGAAACAATCGGTAAAATAATTTGATCTTAATGAAAAAATCTTATTGCAAACTTCCTTTCATCACTTCTTTACTCTTTCCATAATCAAAACTTGCTTCATCAGATAATTCAAGTGCGTTGCCATCAAAATGACAAGTGATATATTCTGTATGCGGACTTTCAATGTATCGCAAAACCAATTGCAATGTGTTGTTGTCTTTCCATGTATAACTACCTTCCACTTTTGCAGGATAAAGCATGCTCGTATTTTCAATGGCGTTGGCTGTTAATGATGGTCCCGGTTTGTTTGTTGTTCCTTGCTGCCATTTGCCATCGGCAAAATCGAATGCATACGTTGCTGTACCTGTTTTTAATGTTACATGACAAACATCATTCTTGAAACTGAAACCAATATTTTGCCAATGCTTTTTGTTATCTTCAATCGTGTATGTCTTTCCAGAAATTGTTTCTGCCATCTGCGATGAATTTTTTGCAGGAACAGGAACTGATAATGCTTTAATTTTTTGCTGTAATAATTCTAAAGTTTTTGGGTCAGCATCTAATTTCTCATCATGCATGGCAGGCAATAAATATTTCCAAACAAGATTTAATTCATCCTGCATGTCGGGCGTTTCCGCTGTGATTGCAAGCGCCGCATCTTCATCAGGCATCACAATCATAAACTGACCAAACGCACCATCGCCGCGATATGCGTTGTGCCTGCAACGCCACATTTGGAAACAATATCCCTGTTCCCAATCACTGCTATCTTTTTTTGCTTGCGGCAAATCTGGATGCTGAATGATTTTTGCAGTGCTCGCTTCTTCCACCCAACCTTCCGGTAAAACCTGTTTGCCATTCCACACACCGTTTTGCAAAAACAATTCTGCAAACTTCGCCATGTCTTCTGTCTTCACACGCAAACCCCAGCCGCCTGTGTTTATGCCTTTGGTATCAGTTTCCCAGTCTATGTTTTGAATGCCTAACGGCTCAAAAAATCTTGGCTGCAAATAATCAATTACTTTTTGCCCGGTTACTTTTGTTACAATCGCAGAAAGCATATATGTGCCGAGCGAATTGTATAAAAATGTTGTTCCTGGTTCATGAATAATCGGCGTTGCAAAAAATGCTTTCACCCAATCTGTATCCACTGCGTTTTTGTATGTGGGATCAGGTTCCATTCCATCACTCATCATCAATACATCTTTTACTGTAAGCTCTTTTAAAAAATCACTCACTGTATCCGGCAACTCATTTGGAAAAAATGAGATCACTTTATCATCAAGCTTTAATTTTTTCTCATCGATAGCAAAACCAACTGCTGTTGCTGTAAAACTTTTACTGCATGAGTATAACGAATGACGCAAGTCTGCACGATATGGATTCCACCAACCTTCTGCAATTACTTTTCCATGGCGCAACAACATGAAGCTGTGAAATTCAGTTTTGCTTTTATTCGCTGCATCTAAAAAATCAATAATGCCTTGTGATGAAACGCCTTCTGCTTCCGGTGTGCTTTGTGGCAACGACGTTTGCGCTATTACATTAATCAATAAAAAAAGTGCAAGCAGTTGCAGTAACAATATTCGTTTTATAATGTGCATGGTATTTTTTTGAAAGATGATTGAAGCGATGCGTAAATATACATTCAATGCATGCTTATTTATTAACCGATACAAATACTTTTTCGCCCGGTTTTAATTCCTTCATTGATGTGCGAACGATAATTTTTTCGTCGTTCACCATTACTTCTGCTTCATAAAAACTTCCCCAGAAACTTATCTTAGTAATGATGCCGTTTACACCACTACCTGTTTTGTAAATGCTGAAATGTTCAGGTCTTGTCATCACTTCATTTCCATTGCTTTCAATGCCAAACAATGCAGCGATATGTGGTTTCAGCAAATTGTATTTACCAAATAATCCAGCTACATATTCATTGATGGGTTTATTATATAGTTCCTGCGGACTTCCGTGTTGCAATAATCTTCCATCTTTAATTACCAATATTTCATCAGCCCACGAAAGTGTATCATGCGGATCGTGGGATGTAAGTGTGCATGTAATTTTTAATCTCTCTGTTATATCATCCAATACTGCTTTTAATGTATCAGTATGAATGGGATCGAGATTGGAAAACGGTTCATCTAACACCAACAACTTTGGTTGCTTCACCAATAACATGCATAAAGCAATGCGTTGCTTTTCGCCGCCTGATAAATGATTTGTTTTTCGCTGCAGCAAATGATTTATTCTGCAAATTTCAAAGAGCTGTTTCGCTGCTGCTTCATCCAATTTATTTTCAAACCATATTAATTCTTCAACACGATAATGATTTAATAATTCATAATGCTGCGATAAATAAGCAATGTGTTTATGACCCGGCAACAATTTTTCTTCAGGACCAATTACTCTTTTGCCTTCAAATAAAATTGTTCCGCTGGTTGGCTGCACATGCCCGGTTATCATTTTCAACAAAGTTGTTTTTCCCGAACCTGATTCACCTGCAATTGCAATTTTTTTTAATGCCTGTTGTTCAAAACTGATATCATCAATAATTAAATTATCTTCAACTTTCTTCGAAATGTTTTTTACTTGTAATAATGCCATAACTTTTTGTAAAAGATTGGAGCAAATTATTCACTCCAATCTATTAATTCATCTCTATCTCTTTTGCGAACCCAACAATTTGTGTACGCTTGAAAACAGTTTCATCTTTTTGAATTCTGAACTGTGCCAAATCACTCACCAGGTTTCTTGCCCAGCTATATTGATTTATTGTGTGCAACACCTGGCAATAGTTGTCTGCTATTTCAATCATTCTTTCAGAAGTTAAAACAACAATTGTGTTGTTGAAATAAACAGCCTTATCGTTGTGATTGAAATAAGAATGCTGGTATGTTGAGATAATATTTACTTTGCAATTATCTTTTATAAATGCGTAAGCTTTTGTTATATCCATGTCGCCGATGAAGGTGATGCATGGAATGATATTAAACTTGAACGCATAAAAAGCTTTTACATCAACGAAGTGACCGTTGAAAATTCCTGCGTTTGCATTTATTCTTTTTAAAAATTTCAATAACATAAAATCTCCTTTCGTTTTATTAAACGGAGATTTTATTTATCTCCGTTCAGACAGCAACTTTTTTCCATCTTCCTCTTTTGAAGAAGAAATAAGCAACAATGGTTACAACACTGTTTGCAATGGGTATCGAAATAAATGCGCCTGTTGGTCCGAAATTGAATGTCAACACAAGTAAATATGCCAATGGAATTTGAAATAACCAGAAGCAAAACAGGTTTATCCATGTTGGTGTCCATGTATCGCCGGAACCATTGAATGCACTTATCATTACCATTCCAACTCCATAAAAAATATAACCGGTTGTTATGATGCGCAATGCCTGCACTGCTATTTCTTTTACCGCTTCATCATTTGTAAAAAATGAAATGATGGGTGAAGCTGCTGTAAGAAATATGATCGATACCAAACCCATAAACACTGCATTATATTTTGCTGCTTTCATTACAGAATCTTCTGCGCGTTTTAATTCTTTCGCTCCAAGATTTTGTCCTACCAATGTTGCCGCTGCATTGCCCATTCCCCATGCAGGCAGAATAAAGAATATTACTACACGTAATGCTGTTTGATATCCTGCCGATGCAACGCTTTGCCCTGTTTCTGCAACCAGTCTTGCTAAAAAGATCCAACTGCAGGAACCGATGATGAATTGCAATGTTGCAGGTGATGCAATGTTTACAAGTGATTTTATAATTGACCAATCAATATTCAAATGCTTGCGATGTATTTGAATGCTCGATTTGCCTTTAAATAAATGATACAATTGATAACATACACCGATACCACGACCCGTTGTTGTTGCCATTGCGGCGCCTGTTAATCCGAACGCCGGAATTGGACCGAGCCCACGAATGAACAATGGACAAAGAATGATGTTGCAAATATTTGCAAGCCACAAACTTTTCATCGCCATTGATGCATCGCCTGCACCGCGAAAAATTCCGTTGATGAGAAAGAGCATCATAATTACAATACTTCCGCCAATATCAATTCTTGTATAAGTGCTGCCTATTGCAATTGTATTTGCATCGGCGCCCATTGCCTGTAAAATACCTGGCGCCAACACAATTCCAATTACACTTATCACAACTGTTATTATTAGTGACAGCCATATTGCCTGCACCGCAGAGTGTGCCGCCTCATCATGATTTTTTTCTCCAACACGTCTTGCTACTACTGCCGTTGCTGCCATGCTCACACCAAAAGCAATGGAATAAATTATACTCAATACTGATTCAGTTAAACCAACTGTTTGCACAGTATGTTCTGCGTTTGGAAGATGTCCTACAAAGAACAGATCGACCAGTGCAAATACACTTTCCATGCACATTTCAAGTATCATTGGAACAGCGAGCATTAATATTGCCTTGCGCAAACTGCCTTTGGTATAATCCATGTCTGTTCCTTTTATTGCCTGCACAACAAGCGATAAAATATTTCGTCGTTTATATATTGATTGTTCCGTTCTCATTTGTTTTGATTTGAAAGTCCAGATTTGTTTTTTGCTGAAGCGGCAATAAAAAAGTCCCGCTTGAGGCGGGACTGTATTTTCAGTTAGTAACAGTTGTAGTTAGCTACCGGTTATAATACGCCCCGCAAAATTATCATTGTCCACAGCGAGCAATTGCCCTGCCGGAACTATGAATAAATATGTGCGATGCGTTTTCACTGTTCAAAATATTTTAGTGGTGCAAAGCTGTACTTATTTTTTATAGCAGCAAAATTTTTTTAAGAATTTTTTTAAAGAATTTTTTTATGAGGTTATGAAATTTTTATTAAGCGTTCCGATAAAGCAGTCTTCATTTCAATTCAGAAAAAAATCAATTGTGTCTTTTTCATTTTGCAGGATTATTTTTGCGACCTAAATTTTATCTATGCGACAAATTGCTTTTCGCGAAGCCTTACGTGAAGCGATGAATGAAGAGATGCGGAGAGATGAGCGAATTTTTTTAATGGGTGAAGAAGTAGCTGAATATAATGGTGCTTATAAAGTAAGCCAGGGCATGCTTGCAGAATTCGGTCCCAAGCGTGTAATTGATACACCCATTTCTGAATTAGGCTTTGCAAATATTGGTGTGGGCGCAGCACAAAATGGTTTAAGACCGATTGTTGAATTTATGACGTGGAATTTTGCTGTGCTTGCACTCGATTCTATATTAAATACTGCGTCAAAAATGCTGGCGATGAGCGGCGGTCAGCTTAGTTGCCCGATTGTTTTTCGCGGACCTAATGGAAGTGCGGGACAGTTGGGCGCACAACACTCAACAGCTTTTGAAAATATTTATGCAAATATCCCGGGATTAAAAGTGGTATCTGTTTCTAACGGATATGATGCAAAAGGTTTGTTGAAACAAGCTATTCGCTATGAAGAAGACCCGGTAATGTTTATGGAAAGTGAAGTAATGTATGGCGATAAAAGTGAAGTACCCGAAGAAGAATATTATATTGAATTAGGAAAAGCAGATGTAAAAAAAGAAGGCACTGATGTAACGATCGTTTCTTTTAATAAAATGATGAAGGTGGCGCTTGCTGCAGCAGATGAATTACAAAAAGAAGATGTAAATGCTGAAGTGATTGACTTGCGTACTATTCGACCGCTCGATTGGATGACTGTTTTGGAAAGCGTAAAGAAAACCAATCGTCTTGTAATTGTTGCAGAAGAATGGCCAATGTGTGGTGTTGCAAGCGAACTTGCTTATCGCATACAGAAAGAAGGTTTTGATTATTTGGATGCACCTGTTCGCCGTATAACGAGCGCTGATGCGCCGATGCATTACGCACCTAATCTTGTTGCTGCATATCTTCCTGATGTTCCAAGAACAGTAAAATTGGTGAAGGAAGTGATGTATATGGAGAAGTAGTTACCGATCGAGCCCCAGCCCTAAAGGGAGTTATATGAAAACTTTATTTTTTATTATCGGGGTTTTACTTTGCTGTTCTTCATTCGCACAAAAAGATTCAACAAAATTTCTTAGCGATACAACTACACTTGAAAGCGTTACTGTAACTGCATTTGGCAGCAACGCAAAATGGAAAGATGCACCTGCTGCTGTTGCGTTGATCAATCAACAGCAACTCCAGCGGTTCGATAATAAAACACTTGTTCCGGTTTTAAATACGGTTGCCGGTGTGCGCATGGAGGAAAGAAGCCCGGGCAGTTATCGTTTATCTATTCGCGGCAGTTTAATACGTTCTCCTTTTGGTGTAAGAAATATTCGGGTTTACTGGAATGATATTCCACTTACCGATGCAGGCGGAAATACTTATTTGAATTTGGTTGATTTAAATGCGCTTTCATCAATAGAAATAATTAAAGGACCTGCATCGAGCATGTATGGTGCAAATACCGGTGGCGCGCTTTTATTGAAATCGAATCCATCAGTCTTCAACCAAAAAAATATTTTTAATGCAGGAATTGAAACAGGTTCATATGGTTTATTAAATGAACAACTTGGATGGAATCATCATACAGAAAAATTATCTTTTAGTATTCAGCAAAGTCATTTGCAGAATGATGGATATCGCCAGCAAAGTGCATTAAGGCGCGATAATATTTTAGGCGATCTAACATGGAATATCAATACACATGAACAATTATCTGCTTTATTATTTTATACCAACTTACATTACGAAACGCCGGGTGGCATCACCAAACAACAATTTGATTCTTTACCAACACTTGCGCGATTGCCAACGTCAACATTGCCTGGCGCGATTCAACAACATGCAGGTGTGTATAACAAAACAGGTTTTGCGGGATTTAGTTTAAAATCTGTGTTTAGTAATTTATGGAGTAATACTACAACGCTAACAGTTAATCATACGGATTTTAAAAATCCGTTTATTACTAATTATGAAAAAAGAGATGAGCTGAACTATGGTGCAAGAACTGTTTTTGAAATGGACGCTTTGAAATTTAAATGGCTTACAGGTGCAGAGTGGCAACAGAATGTTTCGCACATAAATAATTTTGATAATAATAATGGCGTTGCCGGCGATTTAATGTATGATGATGATGTGCATGTGCAGCAATATTTTTTGTTTACACAAGCTAATTTTCAATTTCGTCGATTAACTGTTCAAGCTGGCGCCAGTTTGAACAAACAGCAATTAAAATACAATCGTGTTTCAGATCCGGTGTATAATTTCTGGCAACATCAAAACACAAAATTTTTATTAGCACCAAGGTTAAGTGCACTGTATAGCATAACAAATACAGCGTCTGTTTATGGAATTATTGCAAAGGGATTTTCGCCGCCAACGTTAGCAGAAGTTCGCCCATCAACCGATCAATTTTATAATTTACAACCGGAATACGGGTGGAATTTTGAAGCTGGTATTAAAGGTTCTGCGCTGAATAATTTTTTATCATTTGATGCATCTGTTTATACTTTCAAATTGCGTCACGCAATTGTTCAACAACAAGACAGTACAGGTGCAGATTATTTTGTAAATGCAGGAAGTATAAAAGAAAATGGTGCAGAGGTTTGGATTGATGCGAGCATCATTCGTAATAAAAATTCATTCATCAATAATTTATCTGTTAGCAACAGTTTCACTTATCAGCCATACAAATTCAATAACTACATTTCGGGAACAAAAAATTATGCGGGCAATCATGAAACCGGTGTTCCAAAAACAATGGATGTGATAACACTTGATTTAAATACTTCGCCGGGAATTTATCTTAATGCAAATGCAAACTTTACGTCTTCCATTCCACTTACCGACGCAAATGATGTGTATGCCGGCAGTTACAAATTAGTGCAGCTCAAGCTTGGATATAAACATCAATTTAAAAAAACCATACTTGATTTTTTTGCAGGCATCGATAATTTACTAAACAAAAAATACAGTTTAGGAAATGATCTCAATGCAGTTGGTGGTCGCTATTTTAATGCGGCACCGGCGCGAAATTATTTCGCCGGTTTGCGTGCTAATTTTTGATTTGACGAAGCGTAATATTTTGCAATAGTTAGTTTTTTATTCACGCAGATCTGCAAGCCTGAAAAATGGAAATAGCTTGTTTCGAATAATCTTAAGCAAGTCACTGTCCATGTAATTATTCGCAGCCCAATGATTGCTGTCTTTAACAATGGTGCCGCGATACTCGTTGTCAAAATAAATGTCAAAAGCAGGAACAAATGCACTGTTTGATGTAGTAGTAAAAGCAGGTATGGCTTCTGCTTCATAGTGCTTGTTCATGTACTCAAAATCGAGCCATACAATTTGGTTTAAACTCATAAGATATTAAGAATATTGGACGCACAATATCCAAAGAACTTTTCTTACCGCTAAAATTTCAGGGTTAATTTCTTGTACGAAAAAGACAATCTAATTGAGACTTGGATCGTCGAATGTATCGCCTTGGCTTATATCTCCCGTTGTGTAGCCTTTCTTAAACCAGTACATGCGTTGTGCGCTCGTGCCATGTGTGAATGCATCCGGCACCACATAACCCTGCGATTCTTTCTGCAAGCGGTCATCGCCAACGGCATTGGCAGCGCTCAACGCTTCTTCAATATCGCCTGCATCTAAAACATGTTTCATCTGCTGATCATAGTGCGCCCAAACACCTGCGAGGAAATCTGCCTGCAGTTCAAGTTTTACGCTGAGTTTGTTGTATTCTGATTGGCTTATTGAGCTTCGTTGTGCATCAACCTTATCTGTAATGCCTAAAAGGTTTTGAACGTGATGACCAACTTCATGCGCAACTACATACGCCATTGCAAAATCTCCGTTGGATGCACCAAAGCGATCGTGCAGTTCATTAAAAAAAGAAAGATCTATATAAACTTTTTGATCTTCCGGGCAATAAAAAGGTCCCGTTGCTGCACTTGCATAACCGCAACCAGCCTGTGTTTCACCCGAAAATAAAACCAGCTTCGGATCAGTATATGTTTTATGCATATTATTAAAAAGAGAATCCCAAATATCTTCTGTGTCCGCAAGCACAACGGCTACATAATCTTTTAGTGTATCGTTTGGATTATTTGCAGCAGCATTTTGTGTTGTTTGGTCTTGCTGCTGTTGCAAAACATCACTGGGATTTCCGCCTAAAAAATAAATAACTGCGGCAATAATTAATCCCCCGATGCCGCCAAAAGCAACATGACCACCGGTTATTCCCCTACGGTCCTCAATGTTACCGCTTTCGCGCCGACCTCTCCATTGCATAAAAAAAGTTTTAGCTGTTAAATCAAATTTGTTTCCAAAGTTGAAAAATTATTGGATTAAGATCATTCAACCAATTCTGTAAATAATTTATCCAACTCATCTTTTGCATTAGTACAAAAACCAGGATGCACAGCAGATGTTTGAATGATAGTACTTTTAGCCGCAGTAAGCCATCTAAAGCGGGCTGCTATTGGTAACGCAGCAATATCGCCACCCTTCATATTTCCATCGCAAATCTGCCTTATTGCTTCCAGTTTTTTTTCTAATTCTTCCATTTCTACTTCACACGAAAAATTTGAAAGCCGATTTCTGTTTATGTGGCATTTTGATTGTAAAAATTTTTCATCCGCACAATACAAAATAACACCTGCGTTTAAAAATTCTTCCCTTTCTACGCGCGGTACAATTCTTATAATCGCATATTCAAATAAGTGCTTGTCTTGCATTGTTTGCTTCGTTTACAAAAATTTCAGATGCATTAAGTCTTGCTATTAAAAACTCGGCATAGATGTTTCGTTTTTCTTCCGGTGTTTGCAAAATATTTTCTTTATTAAGCCAGTCATCCGGTATCAAAGAAACAATTGATTTTATTTTTTCTACTGTTAGAATTTGTTTGAAAGTTTTATCAGCATCAACAATCATGGAAGCTTGCTTTAATAAAACATGATCTTTCACTTGTTGAAATGGGCGTTCAGCCTGTTGTTTAAAATCATCCCATGAATGATGAAAATATAACGATGCACCATGATCGATCAGCCATAATTCTTTATGCCATACAAGCATGTTTGTATTACGCACCGTTCGATCGACATTCGTTATAAAACAATCCAGCCAAACTATTTTTGAAGCAAGTTCTTCATCAATGGTTGTTGTTACAGGATCGAATGTGATTGCTCCTGAAAGATAATGCAGTCCTAAATTTAAGCCTGTACTTGCTTTTAAAAGGTCTTGTATTTCTTCATCAGGTTCTGTTCTGCCAAAAGCTTCATCCAAATTTGCAAAAACGATTTCAGGGATTTTTAATGAAAGCGTTCTTGCAATTTCGCCGGAAATTAATTCGGCAATCAATGTTTTAACACCTTGACCGGCGCCACGAAATTTTATCACATACATAAAGCCATCATCCGCATCCGCAATAGCAGGCAATGAGCCACCTTCTCTTAATGGCGTTATGTATCGCATTACATTTACTGTTCTTATTTCAGGCGCCGGTGTTTTCATTTAATTGTGAAAGTCAAAATAAATGCTTTTTAAAACAGGAATAGCAGCTTATCTAACCAATAATATTATTAACGAATAGTAATTCGTACGATTGAAATGATGTTTGTTATTTTGCTGCTCTAAAAAGTTTGAATGGCAAAGGTTTCAGGTAATATTTTAATTATTGATGACGAACGCTCTATCCGCAAAACGTTAAACGAAATTCTTTCTTACGAAGGTTTTAAAATTGATGAAGCCGGCGATGGGGAAGAAGGATTGAAAATGTTTTCGGATAAAACTTACGACGTTGTTTTATGCGATATTAAAATGCCTAAAATAGATGGTCTTGAATTTTTGGTAAAAGCAAATGAAGTAAATGCGGATGTACCTGTGATAATGATCAGCGGACATGGCACTATAGAAACGGCTGTTGATGCAGTAAAAAAAGGTGCTTTTGATTATGTATCGAAGCCACCTGATTTGAATCGATTATTAATTACAATCCGCAATGCGATTGACAGAAATTCGCTGAGCAAAGAAGCAAAAACACTCAAGAAAAGAATTAACCGTGTTCAGGAAATGATTGGTGATAGTGATGCAATGCAGAAGATTAAAGAAACAATTGAAAAGGTTGCACCAACCGATGCACGTGTTTTAATCACCGGAGAAAATGGCGTCGGAAAAGAACTGGTGGCAAGATGGCTACATACAAAAAGTAAACGTGCGGAGCAAAGTTTAATCGAAGTGAATTGTGCGGCGATTCCCTCTGAATTAATAGAAAGCGAATTGTTCGGTCATGAAAAAGGATCGTTTACATCAGCAATAAAACAACGCATAGGAAAATTTGAATTAGCGAATGGCGGAACATTATTTTTAGATGAAGTAGGAGATATGAGTTTGAATGCGCAGGCAAAAGTTTTGCGTGCATTGCAAGAGGGAAAAATAACCCGTGTTGGCGGCGATAAAGAAATTAATGTTGATGTAAGAGTTATTGCAGCTACTAATAAGAATTTGCTGAAAGAAGTAGAGGAAAAAACCTTCCGGCTTGATTTATATCATCGTTTAAATGTGATTTTGATACATGTGCCCTCTTTAAATGAAAGAAGAGAAGATATTCCTTTGTTGATAGATAGATTTTTGGAAGATATTGCTGAAGACTATGGTCAGGCAAAAAAATTAATAGATAAAAAAGCGGTTGAAGCGTTACAGCGTCATAGCTGGACCGGGAATATTCGTGAATTGAGAAATGTAGTGGAAAGACTTGTGATACTTTCCGGTAAATCCATCAGCGAAACTGATATTGCGAATTATGTTTTGATGTAATAGTGAAAAAGCAGAAATCAGTAATAATTATTGTTGGACCGACAGCGTCTGGTAAAACTGCGCTTTCTTTACAATTAGCTGCTCACTATAATACGGGTATCATTTCTGCAGACTCGCGACAATGTTTTAAAGAATTAAATATTGGTGTTGCCAAACCTTCAGAAGAAGAATTAAAATCTGTTAAACATTATTTTATTAATTCTCATTCCATTCATGATACTGTAAATGCACAGGTTTTTGAAAAGTATGCATTAAAATCAGCAGCAGAAATTTTTAGAAAGAATGATGTTGCAATAATGGTTGGTGGTACTGGCATGTATATAAAAGCTTTCTGTGAAGGACTTGATGCTATACCGGAAGTTGATGACAACATTCGAAATGAAATAATACTTAACTATAAAAAAAACGGGATAGCGTGGCTGCAAAACGAAATAAAAGAAATTGATCCTGATTTTTGGAACCAGGCAGAACAAAAAAACCCACAAAGATTAATGCGTGCTCTCGAAGTAAAAAAATCAACAGGCATTTCAATCATACAATTCAGAAAAAAGAAAAAAGTCGTACGCGAATTCGGGACAATTAAAGTTGGAATTGATTTACCTAAGGCACAGCTTCATGAGCATATTGATAATCGCGTTGACAAAATGATTAATGACGGTTTAATTGAAGAAGTGAAATCTTTAATACCGTTTAAAAACTTAAATGCACTGCAAACGGTAGGTTACAAAGAGGTTTTTGACTTTCTGTATAATAAACATGATTTACATACAGTGGTTTATAAAATTAAACTTTATACCCGTCAATACGCAAAGCGACAGCTTACCTGGTTTAGAAAAGACCAGGAAATTCAATGGATGAAGCAAAATGACTTGAAAAATTTCCCTTTTGAAAGTGCTATAATATAATCTACTATTCTTTATTAATATAAATTGCTGTAAATTTCTATCCTGCTTAATTGATATTTAAGGGATAGTTGTTCGATCCTTTAATCGAACAACTATCGAAGAAATAACGAACGAGTTCCTTTTAATATACAGTTGTCTTATGCTGAAAAACTTCTCTTCAACTTTGTCCTTTTTTCACTTCTCTATGTATTTCTTTTTATAAACAAATGAATGTGTTGAAATTACACAAATAAATGTGTACCGGTTACACATTAAATTTTTTTTTCTTTTTTTTTCTCTTGTATGCAATGAATTGTTAATTTTAACTGTCCTTTATTAATTATTTATCACCTCTTTTATTATTACTTATGAGACAAAAAATCGATTGCACATGGTTACGTTTATGCGTAACGCTTCTCTTTGTTTTTATGGGTTTAGGCGTTTTTGCGCAAAAGACGGTAACAGGCAAAGTTGTTAGTGGTAAAGACCACACCCCAATTCAATCTGCTACTGTTACAGTTAAAGGCACAACTGTTGCCACTCTGACTGATGCCAGTGGAAACTTTACAATTACACTTCCATCCGGTAAATCAGCATTGATTGTTTCTTCAATCGGGTATTCAAACGTTGAAGTGAATGCTACCGATAATGTTACGGTAACGTTAAATGAAACTACATCTTCTTTGGATGAAATTGTAGTTACCGGTTATACGGCACAGAAGAAAAAAGACCTTACAGGTTCTGTAGCTGTAGTAAATGTAAACAACTTAAAATCTGTTCCAGGCGGTACAACAGAATCGTTACTGCAAGGACAAGCGTCGGGCGTTACTGTTATTAATTCCGGATCGCCTGGAGGCGGTAGTAGTGTGTATATACGTGGTATCACCTCTATTGGTAACGTAGATCCCTTGATTATTATTGATGGCACGCCGGGTAGTTTACATGATTTGAATGTGAATGACATCGAGTCTATCCAGGTCTTGAAAGACGCAGGCGCAGCTTCTATATATGGTATACGTGCGGCAAACGGTGTAATTATCGTAACTACAAAAAGGGGCAAACAAGGCGCAGCGAGAGTTACTTATGATATGTATTATGGAACTCAAGTGCCAGATAAAGGATTTGATTTAGCGAATACACAGGAATTCGCAAATGTAGTTTTCCAGACATATAAAAACGATGGATTAAGCGTAACATCATCAACTAATGCGGGCAAGCAATTCGGTACAGGGTCAACACCCGTGATACCTGATTATATTATTCCAACAGGAGCGAAAGAAGGAGACCCTGGCACAAAGCCTTCAGACTATGTTCTGGTTATTGGGGCATCTACAGGAAACAATCAGATTACCCGCGCTGATAAAGTAGGAAATAACTGGTATAAAGACATATTTTCCAATGCGCCGATTCAAAGCCATACTTTATCTGCCAGTGGTGGAAGTGATAAATCAACATATTATTTTTCGTTAGGATATTATAATCAACAAGGTACGCTTTTAGAGACTTATCTTAAAAGGTATTCCGCAAGAATGAATACCACATTTAATATCAAAAATAATATTCGTATTGGTGAAAACGCTTACCTATTTTATGTAGATAATCCTCAGGTGACGAACCAAAATGAAGGCAACCCAATTTCTATGGCTTATCGTATGCCGCCTATCATTCCTGTGTATGATATAATGGGAAATTTTGCAGGTACTCAGGCAATAGGATTTAGTAACGCACAGAATCCTGTGGCAGATCAAATGCGAACTTCAAATAATAGAGGAAGGGACTGGCAAATGACGGGAAATGTTTTTGCGGAGGTAGATTTTTTAAAACATTTTACTGCAAGAACCAGTTTTGGTGGAACGGTTGATAATTATTATTACTGGTCTTTTAACCCCACTCCTTATAATAATGCGGAAGGAAGTACATCTACAAATTCTTACAATGAAGGCTCCGGATATAACAGCAGTTGGACCTGGACCAATCAACTTACCTACTCCAACGTATTTGGCAAACATAATGTGAAGGTGGTAGCCGGATCTGAAGCAATAAGTAACTATGGAAGATATAGCAGTGAAGGAAGAGGCAATTATTTTTTAACCGATCCAAATTACCTGGTTTTAAATACGGGTGATCCTTCTACACAATCTAATAGCGGTGGAGCTTACCAAAGCTCAATATTTTCCTTGTTTGCAAGAGGCGATTATTCTTTTAACGAAAAATACCTTTTGAGTGCAACTGTTCGTCGCGATGGGTCATCAGTATTTGCCGCTGGTCATCAGTATGGCGTTTTCCCATCTATTTCAGCAGGATGGAGAATATCACAGGAAGACTTTATGAAAAATATAGCCTGGCTAAACGACCTCAAAATTCGTGGTGGATGGGGTAAGCTGGGTTCTATAAGTAATACACCAACGACAAATCCATATAATCTTTATGCAGCGGATGCATATAATTCTTATTATGGTATAACAGGTGCTCCCAGTACTACTGCGCTTGGTTTTTATGCAAGTAATTTAGGTAATACTGCTACCACTTGGGAGTCTGATATCTTAACTAACGTGGGTATTGATGCAACCATCTTAAATAATAAGTTAGATATCACCGTTGACTGGTTTAAAAAAGCAATTAGTGGTTTGCTGTTTCAGCAAACGCTCTCTTACTTCGCCGGAGGTGCCAGTTCCCCTTATGTTAACTTAGGAGATATTCAAAATAAGGGTATAGACGGTTCTGCCACTTACCACGCAACAATTAACCGCGATTTTAAATTAGATATTACAGGTACATTTACTGCGTATAAAAACAAGGTGGTTAGCCTTCCTTTTCAATATGTAGATGAATACAGTGCAGGCTCAAGCAGAATCGGAGCTTTTTCAAGATTACAGGTAGGTCAACCGATGGGTGAATTTTTTGGTTACCAGGTTGTTGGCTTATTCCAGAGCGCTGATGATGTAGCAAAATCGGCAACTCAAGATGGTGCTCAACCGGGCTTCTTTAAATATAAAGATGTTAATGGTGACGGTAAAATTACGGATGCCGATAGAACTTTTTTTGGCAATCCAAATCCTAAATTTACTTATGGGTTAAATTTAGCTGCCAGCTATAAGAATTTTGATCTTTCTGCATTTTTCTATGGTTCACAAGGTAATGACGTTATAAATTATGTTCGTTACTGGACTGATTTTTACCAAGTATTTAATGGAAATGTAAGTAAGGACGCAGTGTATAACTCATGGACACCCAATAATCTGAACGCAAAGGTTCCAGAGCTTTCACAAAAAGCTAATTTCAGTAATACTACTGTATTTAACTCTTATTATCTTGAAGATGGTTCTTTTTTAAGATGCAAATCCTTGATTTTAGGATATACAATTCCGGCGGATAAAATGCAAAAACTGCACATTGACAGATTCAGGATCTATATACAGGCCACTAACCTGTTTACGATAACGAAATATACAGGCTTGGATCCGGAATTGCAGGCTTCTGATTTAAACAATAATTCAAATTTTGGTATTGACTTCGGCAACTATCCTGCCAACCAAAAGCAATATTTAGTAGGGGTTAATGTTTCGTTCTAAATTATTATAAACACATTTATATGAAAAGATTATTTAAGTTTTTTATACCTTTTTTGATAATCATTGCTACTATAGCAATTGCTTGTAATAAAAGCTTTTTAAACAAACCACCTTTAGGTACATTAAATCCAAGCGTTCTTGCTAATGAAAAAGGTGTGCAGGCGCTTTTGATTGGGGCTTATTCCTGCCTTGATGGCGAAGGTGGCAACGGTAGTGGATGGGGTTCTGCTGCGTCTAACTGGGTATATGGAAGTGTTTGTGCTGATGATGCGTACAAGGGTTCTACACCTTCAGACCAAGGGGATATTTTACCTTTAGAAACGTATTCAGCCACACCAACTAATTCTTATCCCTTAAATAAATGGCAATTTTGCTATAATGCCATTCAGCGCTGTAACGATGTGTTGCGTGTAATGGCACAGGCGACAGATATCTCCTCTGATGAGCAGGCATCAATTACCGCACAGGCTCGTTTTCTCAGAGGCTTTTATCATTTTGAATTAAAGAAAGTTTTTGGAGATGTTCCTTACGTTGACGAATCTGTTACAATTGACAGTGCAAGTCTTGTTAACAATGGTACTGATATTTGGCCTAACATAGAAGCAGACTTTCAGGCTGCAATTGATGGGTTACCCATAGATTGGACCAGCACTGGTGAAATCGGCAGAGCAAATAAAGGTGCGGCTATAGCTTTTCTTGCCAAAGCTTATATGTTCGAGCATAAATATGATCAGGCAGCACCCTTATTAGATCAATTGATAAATAATACAGGCGGCGTGGGCGTTACATCATCTGGCAAACGATATGCATTAAACCATTACCAAGATAATTTTAATCCGCAAACAAGAAACAGTCCTGAATCCGTATTTGCAGCCCAGATGACAGTAAACGATGGCTCTGGTAATGTAGGTAATGGTAATGGAAATTACGGGGACGTATTAAATTTCCCTTATGGCGGCGGACCCGGCGCATGCTGCGGTTTCTTTAATCCCTCCCAGAGCTTAGCTAATGCTTATAAAACAGATGCAAATGGTCTTCCTCTATTAGATGGAAGTTATAATAACGGTGTGAATGTTAGTGATCCTACTAACCCTTATAAAGGCACCCTAGATCCAAGAATTGACTGGGTAATGGGAAGAGAAGGAATTCCATATCTTGATTGGGGTCCACATCCGGGTGACTCTTGGATACGTGATCCTCAAAATGATGGTCATTTCAACCCAAAGAAAAATGTGTATGCGCAAGCGCAGAAAGGAACATATTCTGATGCATCCAGCAACTGGGCTAATGTGGAATTAGATGCAAACAACGTGAACTTAATCCGTTATGCTGATGTTGTTTTGTGGAGGGCAGAGTGCTATGTGGAAGCCAACGATCTGAGCAATGCGGCGAAGCTCGTTAACGAAGTAAGGCAGCGCGCAGCAGATCCTACAGGTTGGGTGTATAAAAATGCAACCTATGATCCTGCCAGTGGCACCTACGCTCCTCAAACAACACCTGCTGACAACTATAAAATCGGATTATATGAGAGTTTCCCGAGCCAGGATTATGCAAGGAAAGCAGTGCAGTTCGAAAGAAGACTTGAATTAGCTATGGAAGGTCATCGCTTTTTCGATCTTCAACGCTGGGATAATGGAACAGGAACGATGGCCGCAACCCTTAATGCTTATTTAACTTATGAGAAAACGCTGCGTCCTTCTTTCGTTGGCGCATCGTTTACAAAAGGAAAGAATGAAGTGTTTGCCATTCCGCAAAGCGCAATAGATATTCAAAACGCAGATGGGCAACAGCACTTAAAACAAAACCCGGGTTACTAATTTTTAATTTTTTTATAGTAAAAGGTAGAGTTAATACACTCTACCTTTTTTGTTCCTGGCGTTTAAAGGACTGAACGATATTTCAACAAAATTCATTCATATGTTTTTCACCATTAACTTTTGGCATCTTTTGCAATAGAAGCCGATAGTATACATTCGCTTAATCTTAGGAAGTGCCATTAACCAAGATCTATTTTGCAAAAATTACCAGTGATGAAAAATTTTGGAAACCTAATTTTACTTTTTATAGGCTCAGTACTTTTATTCCTTTCTTCCTGCAACAGTTTTCAAAAAAATAAATCGCACCAACAAATTTCAAATACAAGTATTAGAGCTGGCAAAAATTTGGCTGTGCAATATTGCGGCTCCTGTCATCAATTGCCAGATCCCTCTTTATTAGATGCAAAAAGCTGGGAAACCGGCGTGCTGCCGCAGATGGGACCAAGACTTGGTATTTTCAGTTATTTCCAAACATACCCTTCTTACGTAAATGATTCAAATATTGGTAAACGTTTTTACCCGTCGCAACCAGTAATAAGTTATCAGGATTGGCAAAATATTATTGACTATTATACGGCTACTTCTCCAGATACTTTATTGCCAGCTAAAAAAAACCCGGAGATTCAAATGAGCAATGAATTGTTTCAGCCAATACAGCCTTCGTTTAAATACAAGATGCCTGCAATAAGCTTTGTGAAATTTAAAAGCGAAGGACGAATAATGATGTGTGATGCAATTGCAAAAAAATTGTTCACGTTTAATAATGCTTTGCAATTAACTGATTCAATAAATACAAATGGTTCGGTTACAGATGTTATTGAAAATGAAGATTCTCTTGTTATTTGCAATACCGGCGTGCTAAACCCCAATAATGGAAAATTTGGCTCAATCGAAAAAATATATTTGAAAGACACATCCGCTAAAAAAACTTTATACAGCAATCTTATGCGACCCGTACAAATAACCGGTGCAGATGTAAACAAAGATGGAAAAACGGATTATATAATTTGCGAATTCGGCAATTTAAAAGGTGCTTTATCATGGCTTGAAAATAAAGGGAACGATGTATATGAGTATCATTTAATCCGTACAGTGCCGGGGGCAATAAAAACATATATAGATGATTATAACCATGACGGATTGCCTGATATATGGGCTTTGTTTTCTCAGGGCGATGAAGGTGTTTTTTTGTTTACGAACAAAGGCAATGGAACGTTTGACACAAAACAGGTTTTACGCTTTCCGCCATCCTATGGATCTTCTTCATTTGAACTGGATGACTTTAACAAAGACGGTTTTCCTGATATACTTTATACGTGCGGCGATAACGCAGACTTTTCCCAAGTATTAAAACCTTACCATGGCGTTTATATTTTTTTGAATGATGGTAAAAACAGTTTTAAGCAAAAATATTTTTATCCAATCAATGGTTGTTATAAAGCCATTGCAAGCGATTTTGATAATGATGGTGATTTAGATATTGCTACTATTTCTTTTTTTGCTGATTATGTACATCAGCCCGAAGAAGGGTTTGTTTATTTAAAAAATAACGGTGATTTTAATTTTCAGGCTTACAGTTTACCTGCAGCTAAAACCGGCAGATGGTTAACAATGGATGCAGGTGATTTTGATGGCGACAATAAAACAGATATAATACTCGGCAATTTTTCTTTAGGCGGAATGAAGTTAAACCCTATGGTTGATTGGACACAGCAACCACCTTTTTTAATTTTGAAAAATATTCAATAAATGTTTTCAGAATACAATAAAAATATTACCTGCTTTTTATGCAATTCTGGTTTGTTGTTTTTCCACTCTTTTATTTTTTTTGTTTGAATTGATTCATTGGCTGAGGTCATATCAATTCCGATACATAACAATGTTTCTGATTTTGCGGTAAGTAAAATATCATTCAACAATTGATTATTTCTATACGGTGTTTCAATAAAAATTTCTGTACAGTTTTTTTTGAATGATTCTGTTTCAAGTTCAGTTATTTTCTTTTTTCTTTCACGTGCATCAACAGGCAAATAACCAACAAACTGAAAGCATTGTCCATTCATTCCACTTGCCATTAATGCAAGTATAATTGAGTTTGGTCCAACCAAAGGAATTACATGTGCAGTATTTTGCTGAGCAATATGTATCAAAATTTGTCCCGGGTCTGCAATGCCGGGGCAACCTGCCTCACTCATAATGCCGATTGTTTTTCCGGCTTTAATATCAGCTGAAAAATTTTGCTGCACCTCATGCTCTGCTTTATGAATAGCATGCCATTCATAATTATCAATAATAATTTCTTTGTTCATTTTTTTTAGAAACCGGCGTGCTGTTCGTTCATTCTCAGCATAAATTACAGAACATTTTTTAACAGCAGTAATTATATAAGAAGGAATGCATTGCAATGCAGTTTCATCATCATACAAAAAAACAGGAATAAGATAAACTGTTGCAGCCATTATGCATTTGTTTTTATAAGCA
The DNA here is from genome assembly GCA_035547495.1 of Parafilimonas sp. Classification (GTDB taxonomy): domain Bacteria; phylum Bacteroidota; class Bacteroidia; order Chitinophagales; family Chitinophagaceae; genus Parafilimonas. Next base: position 28,298 of record DASZUY010000150.1, read on the forward strand.
TTACATCTTTTACTTCATGCAAACTTAAAGTGGCAGCCACAACTGCATACGCTGGTGCAAGTACCCACCCAATTACCGGTAAAATATGCATTATATAAAATACTGCACCGTTGCCAATTGCAAGCCCTTTGTGATTACTGATAAAATAAATGCTGTCTGCAGATGTAAGTTTTTTTCTTTCGAAGCTGTAATCAAGCATTGAAAATCCGTAGTAATAACATTCAACCAATAATGCAAGCAAAGGAGTAAGCCAGCCAACAATTGGTATAAGCGATAATAAAATAATTGAAATCATGTAAATCGATTGCCAAAAACTATTACGCACAGAAATTTTTATTCCACGAAAAATATCTTTGATGAGTTGTTTCGAATCAAACGCAAATTCTTTATTCCCGATAATTGAATCTGTTTTTTCACTTAAATAACTATACACAGGAGAACCCACAATCAGCCATATATATTTAAACAATGAAAAATAAAAAAGCATTTGTATCAGCCAAAGAATAATGCCTGCAACAGTAAACAAAAAACCAAGCAGCCCGGTTCCGTATTTATCAAGCCACGTTTTCAAGCCTGTTTTTAAACTCAGCCATTCAATAAATGTATTAGCAGTCTTTCCAAAAAAATACATAGAGACAACAAATAACAGCGTATAAAAAATACCAGGAATAATTATCCATTTCCACAGCTTATGTTCACGTATAAAATAATGCGCTTTGTAATAGCTTTGAATGGCAATGATTATCTCTTTCAGCAAGGCGGATAATTTTGAACTTTAAATGTAAATGAATTGATGATTAAATCTCAATTAAAAAAAGAAGAGCAAAAATTTTTAGCATCGCTTAAACTATTAGATGAAAATTTTTATACAAGAAAAGATGTTGTAAAAATTGCAAAAGAGTTATTGGGAAAAATAATTGTTACATGTTTTGATGAACAGTTTACTGCTGCGCGCATCACCGAAACAGAAGCGTATAATGGTATAGTTGATAAAGCATCGCATGCATATAATAATCGTCGCACAAAACGTACAGAGATTATGTATGCAAAAGGTGGTGCTGCTTATGTTTATTTATGTTATGGCCTACATCATTTGTTTAATGTAGTAACTAATTTAAAAAATGTGCCGCATGCAATTTTAATTCGTGCAGCAGAACCGCTGGCTGGTATTGATGTTATGCTGCAGCGAACGCATAAAAAGAAATTGGATGCTACCTTAACAAGCGGACCTGGTAATGTATCAAAAGCATTAGGCATTTACACCCATCATACAGGCATTGATTTACGAAATGAAAATTTTTTTATTGCTGATGATGGTTATAAACTTTCAAAAAATAAAATAATTATTACAAAAAGAATTGGAGTTGATTATGCAGCAGAAGATGCCTTACTGCCTTATCGTTTTTTTATAAAGGATAATGTATTTGTAAGTAAATTACCTAAGCAGGTTTTTTCAACCAAATAATTATTGGGCTTTTGCTGAGTGGAGTTTTCAATCTTTAAAATTTTGCGTAAAACTTTTAATTGCTCTGTTAAATAAAAAAAGCGCGCAAAACATTTTTCTCAACAATTTATTTTACATACAAATGCTTTTTATCTTTCCACACTTAATAATTGCGTATGTCGTATTTTGAAGTTACAGGCGGAAAGAAATTAAAAGGAGAAATCACGCCGCAAGGTGCAAAAAATGAAGCGCTGCAAATAATCTCTGCTGTTGTGCTCACTGCTGAAAAGGTTACTATAAAAAATATTCCGGATATAATTGATGTAAACCTGCTGATAGAATTACTTGAATTGCTCAACGTGAAAGTAAACCGCGTGTCAAGAAACGAGTGCATTTTCCAGGCGGATGATGTAAATGTAGATTATCTCGCATCAGATGACTTTAGAAAAAAAAGTTCCCGTATGCGCGGCGCTGTAATGCTTGCCGGTCCTATGCTTGCACGGTTTAAAAAAGCATATATACCAAAACCGGGCGGTGATAAAATTGGTCGCCGCAGGTTAGACACGCACATTGTTGGTATGGAGAAGCTGGGTGCAAAATTTGTGCATGATGAAAAGCTGAACGTTTTTCTTTTAGAAACAGCCGGTTTAAAAGGCACATTTATGTTGCTCGATGAACCTTCTGTTACAGGTACTGCAAATATTTTAATGGCTGCTGTAATGGCAAAAGGCATCACTACTATTTATAATGCAGCTTGTGAGCCTTACCTGCAACAGCTTTGCCGTATGTTGAACAGAATGGGCGCAAGAATAAAAGGCGTTGGCAGTAATTTAATAACCATTGAAGGTGTAAATGAACTTCATGGTACAGAACATACAATGCTCCCTGATATGATTGAAGTAGGAAGTTTTATCGGGCTTGCGGCGATGACGCAAAGTGACATTACCATAAAGAATGCAGGAATAAAACACCTAGGCATTATACCGGAAACTTTTCAAAAGCTCGGTATAAAAATGGAATTAAAAAATGATAACATTCGTGTTCCTGCGCAGCGGCTTTATGAAATAAAACCTTTTCTTGATGGCAGCACACTTACTGTTTCTGATCATCCATGGCCGGGCTTTACACCGGATCTATTAAGTATTGTTTTGGTAACTGCTATTCATGCAAGAGGCAGCGTACTCATTCACCAAAAAATGTTTGAGAGCCGTTTATTCTTTGTAGATAAGTTGATTGATATGGGCGCAAAAATAATTTTGTGCGATCCGCACCGTGTTGTAGTTGTTGGATTAGAGCGCAAACAAAAATTGCGCGGTATAGTTTTAGACAGCCCAGATATAAGAGCAGGTGTTTCGCTTTTGTTTGCAGCCTTAAGCGCAGAAGGAAAAAGCATAATTAAAAATATCGAACAAATAAACCGGGGTTATCAAAACATAGAACAACGTTTGCAAAAATTAGGAGCATCTATAAAAAAGGTTGATTAATGCTGAACAGCTTATTAAAAAAACTTATTCGCACCAGTGCAGGCAGCCGCAAAACTTTAGCAGCAATCGGTTTATTTGTTGCTTTATTGCTGATATTTTCTGCTGTTCAAATTCAATCAAATTATCACGATTTATTATACAGCAAAACAAGCCAGGATAGCATTGCTGATTTTCTCATAATCAATAAAACAGTAACCGACAAAAACGTTGGTAATACTGAACTCACGAAACAAGAAATAAATGATTTAAAAAAACAACCTTTTGTTGAAAAGATTGGAACACTTACACCAAGTCGTTTTCGTGTTGGCGTGCAAAGCATCAGCAAACAAATTCCTTTTTATACTGATTTCTTTTTTGAAAGTGTACCCGACCAATTTCTTGACGTAAATACACCGGACTGGCAATGGAATGAAAACAGTTCTTACATACCAATGATTATTCCAAACATGATTCTGGATATGTGGAATTTTGGATTCGCGCAATCACAACATTTGCCCCAGCTTTCACAAGACCTTGTAAAAAATCTCCCGGTTCAAATAGATATTCAAACACCAAACGGCATCGTAAATTATTATGGCAAAGTAGTTGGATTTAGTGATAGAATTTCTTCCGTACTTGTTCCGCAGTCTTTCATGAACTGGGCAAATAAAAAATTTGCCGCAGGTATAAATGTGCAACCATCAAGAGTTATTATACAAACAAAAGATGCGGCAGATAAGCAACTTACGGATTATCTCGCGCAACACAATCTTTCAACCAACGCAGAAAAAACGCGCTTTGAAAAATATCGCAGCATTATCAACGGCGTTGTTATTACGTCATGGATAGTTGGCGCTTTAATGTTTTTATTTGCCTTGATAATTTTTACTTTGTTCATTCAGCTTACAGTTGCTTCGGCTAAAGAAGAAATTATTTTATTGATAACTCTTGGCGCCGCGCCTAAACAATTGCAACAATTTTTAATGAAGCGATTTATTCCTTCCAACATAATTTCAATTCTACTAACACTTATTATTATTGGCGCATTGCAATTTGTGCTGCAACGTGTACTGGCGGCACAAAATATTTTTATCAGTCAATACATTTCTTACTACACAATTATTGTAGCAGCAGTTTTATTTGTGTTGCTGCTTATCATAAATAATTATTCTATAAAAAAACAAATTCAACACGCGGGTTAGTTAGACCTCATCCCAACCCCTGTCTGCCGACAGGCAGG
>DASZUY010000151.1:0-15049 GCA_035547495.1 Parafilimonas sp.
GCATGTTTATGTGGTGAGTCATCACAGCAAAGCGTTACGCCACAGGTTTGACAAGTTCTTAAATGCACCCAATCCCAACCGTGTTTGATACATTCTTCACACACTTGTTGTTTCGCAGTTTTAATGCTTGTTATCGATGAAAGATGTTTACATACATCGCTCATAAAAATAAATTTATGCTTCTGAAAGATTGCTAATTTAAAAATTATTTTGAAGCAGTTTCGTCATCGGTTTTAATAACCATTCTCAGCGATTGGTCTTTAGTAAAGTAAGCAATCACCCAGTTATACAATGTCTTCAATTTATTATCAAATGCAATCAATGAAACAATATGTATGAATAACCATATCAGTAATGCGGCAAAACCTTTTACATGCATTTTGGGTTTGGTAAGATCAACAACAGCTTTGTTTTTTCCAATGATTGCCATTACACCTTTATCATAATAAATAAATGGTTCCATTGCTTTTTCTTTTGCCAATGCAATAAAATTTTTTGCAAGATGTTTGCCTTGCTGAATGGCAGGCTGCGCCAATTGCGGATGACCATTCGGAAATTTTTTATCGGTTGTCAGCAAACAATTATCGCCGATGGCAAACACATCATCCAGTTCTGCAACATGATTATATTCATCAACTATTATTCTTTTACCGCGACCATAAGCTGTAGCCGGAATGCCTGCAATTACATTACCCGTTACACCCGCAGCCCAAATCAAATTTTTTGTTTGAATGCTGTTGCCGTTTGACAATTTCACTTCATCATTATCATAACTATTGATAAAAGTGTTGGTGATGATTTTTACGCCAAGCTTTTCCAAAGTATGCATTGCATCACGTTGTGATTGTTCACCCATCTGGCTGAGCAATGTCTTTGCTCCGTCAACAATATAAATATCACCCATCGCATTTTTTAATTCGGGATAATCTTTTTGAATGATGAACTTCCTCATTTCACCCAACATGCCGGATACTTCAACACCTGTTGGTCCGCCACCTGCAACAACAATGGTTAATAATTTTTTTCGTTGTGCATCATCATTGGTGTTGCACGCTTCTTCCAGCGATTGCAATAAAACATTGCGCATGCTTAACGCATCGGTTAAGGTTTTCATTGCAATCGTATTCTGCTTCAACACATCATTACCAAAATAATTCGATACAGAACCGATTGCTAACACCAAGTAATCGTAGTGCAATGTTGCGTTATTTAAATAAACAAGATGTTCTTTAGCTGAAATGCTTTTCAACTCACCAAGGTGAAAGCGTATATTGTTTCTGCGCCGAAGAAATTTTCTGAATGGATAACTGATATTAGAAGGTTCTAAAAATCCTGTAGCAACCTGGTAAACCAAAGGTGTAAATTGATTGTAATTATTTTTATCAACCAATGTAATGGTGTAATGTTTATTGTTTGCAAGCGCCTTTATAAAATTCAAACCTGCAAAACCGCCACCAATTACAACGATATGTTTTACTCCGGATGAAAGCATTTATTTTATTGTTGCTATTACTAATTGTGTGCGATTATTTTTATTTCAATAAGCTGACCGGGAAGCGACAAACGTCTCACTTCAATTAATGTGCTGGGCACAAGCATTGGATTTGAATACACAATGCTGCCCATATTTTTCCTTGCTTTAAATGCTGCGTCAAGATCAGTTACATAAACAACTTCTTCCATCACATTGTCCATCGTCATGTTAAACCCTTTCAGCAACTTTTGAATATTGTTATATGCCTGTTCCATTTGCGCCTGCATGCCTTCTTTCAGTTTGCCATTTTCATCGTGCCCAACTTGTCCTGCCAGCCAAACTTTGTTACCATATTTTAATGCCTGCGCATAACCATATTCTTTTTCCCAGGGCATGCCGAGCGTTTGTGTTTCTTTTTGTTTCATACAATTTGTTTTAAAAATCATTTCCAGAATTTTTTAATTTTTGATATCAGTGGTTGCATCATGTTATTGTTGTTAAACAAAATTCCTTTCAGCGTTCCGGTAAAGCATTCAATAGCATATATAACTATTGCATGGTTTGTTGAATATTCATCATCCAGTGCATGCACTTCAAGAATATCAAACTGGTCGCAGCTAAAAAAAGATTTTGTTTGTGCGCAAAACAAATGATCACCTAATAAATTGAAATCAGATGTAAAGCCACGGCTTTGTAAATCAATAATCGTTTCTACAATCATGATATAATTATTTGAAGTGACCATTAGTTGAATGAACCGGATAAAGATTATTTATCGCTAGAAGCGTGTAACATTTACTGTGCTGTTTCGTTGGTATCAGTTAACTGCAATTCCTGTTTAGCAATGTCATTCTTCACAAGCTGAATTTCAGCCTGGAACTTTACTTCATCACTTAAAACCACATTGCCCGTTTCAGTAACGCTGTTCCATGTTAATCCAAATTCTTTCCTGCTTAAACTGCCGCTTACACTAAAGCCTGCTTTTGCTGTGCCATACATGTCTGTCGCAATACCGTTTAATTCTACCGCGAGGCTGATGGATTTTGTTATGCCTTTGATGGTTAAATCTCCTTCCAACAAATTGCCGGCAAAATCATCAAAGCCCTGCGCCGTAAAAATTATTGTTGGATAATGTGCAACGTCAAAAAAATCTGCCGACTTCAAATGTTTATCTCTATGTTCGTTGTTCGTGCTAACGGAGTTAACATCGGCTTCAACAACAATGGCTGAGAATTTTGAATAGCTTTCATCAGCGGTTTCAGCGCTCACGCTAAACTTTTTAAAGTAACCTGTCACTGTAGTGATCATCAGGTGTTTCACTTTAAACATTAGTTCGCTGTGATGTGCATCAAGTGTCCATTTCATACTAAAAATTTTGAAGAATAAATAATTGAGTTAATGCGATTATTATTTCGCGATTTGCAGTAACAACTTTGTGATTTCTGCAGGTTGTGTAATGAAAGGACAGTGACCGGTATTAACAGAATAAACATGGGTGATGTTAGCTGCCTTTACCATTTGATTTTGCAGGTCGATACCAACTGCGTGATCTTGTGTTGTATGAATATAATATTTATCAACGCTTCCAAAATTTTGATCGGTTACTGTAACCTTATTGGTAAACGGAATCGCAGGTTCGGCACGATAATTTTTCAACACCATTTCCTGTTCATCTTTAGTTGCATCCTGGCAAAAAATATTAATAAGGTTTTCTTTCTTTACATCAAGCGTTAATTGATCCTGCGAAGGAATGATGGATGCACCCAGCAACGATTGTCTATCCATCATCGATAGTTCCATCAATGATTGACCGTTCGCAGGAACAAACGCACCTACATAAATTAATTTTTGAATTTTAGACGGAATCTTTTCAGCCACTTCTGAAACAACAATGCCGCCCATGCTGTGACCAACAAGTATCACTTTGCCCTCTGTTGTATTAATGGCATCAATTACTTTTTGGCTGTAGCTGTCGATAGAAACCTGCGCCGGCGAAGTTTGGTCGCTGCCGTGTGCGGGCAACTCAACAACAATAACTTCTTGCCCTTTTGATTCTAATTGCTGTTTTACTTTCTGCCATGCATAAGGAGCCTGCCAGGCGCCATGCACCAATACAAATGTGTTTGCCATAGTTGATGTTTTGTGATGTGATGTAAATGATGATGTGAATGCTGCGAGTAATAATAATGCAGCGCTAAATGTTTTCATGATATAATTTTTTATATCACAAAACTCTTTTAACTGCGTTTGCGTATCAATAGATAAGCCATCGGTTTAGATGTACAAAACATGGTTAATTATAAACTTAGGTAATCATTGCAAGAAGCAATTGCAATTTTATATCTTTATAAAAGTTTTTAATTCTAAACATTATACCAATACAACTGTTTTATGAAAAAGATTCTATTTTTTTTACTCACCTCATTTTCTGTTATCGTATTATCGGCACAACAAACACCTTTCCTGCAATGGCAAAAATCACTGGGCGGCAGCGCACTGGAAAAAATAAGAAGTGTTAAACAAACGTATGATGGAGGCTATATTCTTGCCGGTCAAAGCTTTTCGAATGACGGAGACGTAAAAAACAATCATGGGCAAAACGATTACTGGATAATTAAATTAGATGCTGAGGGCAACACTGAGTGGAGCAAAACTTACGGGGGCAGCAGTTATGATTATGCTATTAGTGTTGTGCAAACAAGTGATAGTGGCTATGCTGTTGCGGGTTATACATTTTCAAATGACGGCGATGTATCAGGCAATCATGGTGCTTATGATTACTGGATAATTAAGATTGATAAAAACGGAGCACTTCAATGGCAAAAAACTTTTGGAGGTACAGGCAACGATTTTGCAAACAGCATTCAGCAAACATCAGATGGCGGATATATAGTTGCCGGTTCTACAGCATCTAAAGATGGTGATGTAACAGGTAATAACGGCAACACCGACTTTTGGGTAATTAAATTAGATGGATCAGGAAATCTTATATGGCAAAAAGCTTTTGGTGACATAAACAACGACCAGGCATATAGTGTGCAGCAAACAAAAGACAATGGTTATATAGTTGCAGGCTATACGGATGTGCCTTTAAAGTCCCGTGATTATTATATTTTAAAACTTGATGCAACAGGAAACTTTCAATGGCAAAAAAGATATGGCGGCAGCGGTTTAGATGTTGCTCTGAGCATTCAGCAAATAAGCAATGGCGGTTATATTGTTGGCGGTTACAGTAATTCTACGGATGGTAATATTACCAACAATCATGGCAAATATGACTACTGGATATTAAACCTAAATGCAAACGGAACACTCAATTGGCAGAAATCGCTTGGCGGCAGTGCCGATGATGCTGCTTATACTGTTGGGCAAAGCAGCGACGGCAATTATGTGGTGAGCGGCACTTCTTCATCTAATGACGGCACTGTTGCTTTTAATCATGGCGGCTTTGATTACTGGATATTAAAGCTGGATACAGAAGGAAAAGTTTTATGGCAGAAATCGCTCGGAGGTTCTGCAAACGACACAGCCTACAGCAGCTGCATAACTAAAGATGGCGGATATATATTAGGGGGACAAACTTTATCTGCTGACGGAAATGTTTCAGTAAGCAAAGGCGCAGGTGATTATTGGGTTTGTAAACTGAGTTCTGATGAATTAAATGATAATATCAAAGTTCAGTCATTCAAAGCTGTGGCAAGCTGTGTATCTGCAAATAAGATTAATTTCAAAATAATAAATAATACCACAGCATATAAAGTAAAGTTGTATCGCTTTGATGCATTGTATGATAGTGCCGTTAATGTTACAAACAGCGTTTCATTCAACAATTTACCGGTTGGATTGTATTACGCCACTGCCTCAACAGCAAACTCTATAAGCACGAGCAATCCGGTTACATTGCTTCCCACGCCAACTAATATTAATATCACAAATCTTGCAGCCAGCTTTGCACAGGTAAACTGGAGCGGCTTTAATTGTACCGACAGTTATAACCTCCAATATCGTGTACAAGGCGCCGGCAGTTGGAAAACTGTTAATACAACCTTGTCTTATTACATATTCGGCAATCTTACTCCTTCAACAACCTATGTATGCAAAGTCGCGTCACAAAAATCTAAGAATGGAATTACTGCTACAGGCAAATATTCCGATAGCGTTGTATTTACAACAGCCTCTTCAAACTTTGCATCAAATACATCAAACCAAAATAATATAGTAACGAATAAACATAATCTTGTAATTACTGTTTCACCCAATCCTGCAAAGAATTTCTTTATAATAAATTATAAAAATGATCTACAGCAAAAAGTAAATGCAATCTTGTATGACATAAATGGCAAAGCAATTTGGAGTTCGGGATTAATCAATTCATCAGCATTGAACAACAAAACTGTTTTTACAACGTCATTTGCAAGAGGCGTGTATTATTTGAAGTTATCGGATGAAAAAGGGAAAACAATCAGCAGTACAAAAATTGTAGTTGCGAATTAATTTCTGTTGCAGTTTGGTTAATAAAAAACTGTATTGCTTTTACCCGATGTGCTAAACGTTTCTTTCATCACCGGCTGATGATTGTAGCTATTTGATAAATGCACGCCTGTACATGCAATCACTGAATTGCGCGGATCACTAATGGAGGGTTGGTAATTATAACCGACACTCAAAAGTTTAATGCTTCCTAGTTTGTCTGCCTGTTTAAACAGCAGCATGGTTTTGCTGACGTTACCAATTTGTAACACAGCCTTCTTTTCTTTCACAATAAGTGAAACTTCTCTGAAAGCGGAAAAATTGATCGCAGGTTTTACAACAGAGGTGGTTATACTTTTTCCTACTGAGAGCGTAATGATACTGGAGTCTCCTTTTTTTACACAAGTCGCGTGTGCAATGTTTTGCCTGCCCATAATATCTATCTGAACGATGTTAACATTATCGGTTACTACGGCTGTAAACGTTGTGCTGTCGCCTGGAATTTTTTTATCGCCCGGCATAAAATAACCAACGCTTGATAGCTGCGTTTGATCGGGTGTAAGATTGTTTACGGATGCCTCGCCACCGTGAATAAGGGATGCTTCCGAAACAGTATCAGGCAAAACATCCGGATCGCTGTATACGGTTTTGTATGTGCCATACCATCTTCCTGTTGAATCAACAGTTCCATTGTTAACAGCCACAGCATTATTTACCGCGGCAATTGAAGCAGTTTGTTTTTGTACATCTTTTTGGCAACCATAAAAAGCCATAATGAAAATGCAAAATGCGATAGCGAGTTTTGGTGACATATAACAGAGTTTAGAATACTAAAATAATCGTTTGTTGTATAAAATCAAAAATTACGTGGGCGTTACTGCAAATATTGACCAGTCACTGCTTACTAAAGCGAAAGTTATATAACAATAATGTTTCGCGAAACATCAAACTTTTTTGATGCAGTAACTACTTATTTTCCTGCCAATACTTTCTTTATTCCCTCGCACATGTTTTTTATACGATCGTAAGCCTGTTCAGAATTTCTTGCTTTATCGAGTTTTATTTTTAAGTATCCAGGATATTTTTTTAAGTAAAATGTTGTATGATCATTTAGCGTAAGCTGGGCATCAATCCGCGAGTTGACGAAAGACATGTCGCTTGATCTGCCAATCTTACAATCCATATAATTTTCTACTGCGTGCGTTTCACCCGGCGGATAATGCACATACATTGTATAATCAAGCGCAGATTCACTTATGTGAATGTTTGTGTTATGATGATAAATTTCGTTGCAGGAAATACAAAAGCAAAGTGCAAAAAGATTAAATAAAATAATAACTGAAATCCGCTTCATAACTGAACGATTTATGGTTTAATGAATGAGCTGGTTAAGATGCGGACAATTAAGATTGGTAGCGTAAATGTAATGACGCAGATTATTTGTTCCGATTTAATTTTATAAGCGGCAACGCTTTTATTTGGGGGTTTATAACAAGCGAAAAAGTAATTTAAGCTGCTTCTTTTTGTTGCTCTGCAGGCAATATTTACTTTATGTTTGAGCCTGATGACATACTACACCAGCTTCATTTCACTAGGATCCCATTTAATGATCTTCTTTTGAAAATAACTTTCGTTACATGATAATGCAGGTGCGGCTGCCCGGAAACCAAACACGGCATCTTCAACAACAGGTTTGCCTGTTCTTATTGAATCAAAAAAGTTGGTGAGATGATCTAAATGATCGCTGTAACCTTCAGGTGCTTTAAAATTGATATCGGCTTTTGTTGGCCTTGCTTTTTGTGCGGCCGTCCATTTTGCATCGTATTCTTTTTGCATTTGCGCCTGCATGCTCTTAGAAAAAGTAAATAAAGAATCATAACCACCAAAACCCGGCGCTTCGGGCATTATACTGTGTTTTATAACAAGATCATTTCCTTTTACAATGATGATGCCTTCAGAACCCACAAGCTGTATCAATTCTTCGCCGCCGGTACCACTAATAAAATTTACCTGCAGCGTTAATTGAAATGCAGGATGCTCCGGTGAATCGGGATATTGCATCACACCACTCATTACATCAGGCATGTTGCGTCCATCTTTCCAATAACTCAGCTGGCCTGTACTGTAAATTGTTTCCGGACCTTTTGAGTTGGTCATAAAATGCGTGCCGCTTAACAAGTGAATAAACAAATCGCCTGCAACGCCTGTACCTACTTCTTTAAATGCGCGCCACCAGAAAAACTTTTTTGGATCGTACGGCATCTTCTCCGTTACTTTTATAAATTCATCCCAGTCTGTTGTCTCTGCATTTGCATCATCAGGTATAGTATATTCCCAGGCACCAATAGATCCCTGCCTGTCGTACACAGCATTCACCATGTTTAGTTTTCCTATCTCGCCGGCAGCTAATAATTCTTTTGCTTTTGCAAGCGCAATACTGCTTACACGCTGACTGCCCACCTGCAACACTTTTCCTGATTTTTTTTGTGCTTCAATCACCTCCGGTCCCTGGCTTATTTTATATACCATCGGTTTTTCGCAATACACCGCTTTGCCTTTTGCCAACGCATCTTTTGTAATGGTTGAATGCCAGCAGTCGGTAGTAGCAATGATTACGGCATCAATATCAGGTTTATCTAAAAGTTCGTGGTAATTTCTCGTAGTGAAAAGATCGTTGCCGTACGTTTCTTTTGCATTCTCCAATCTGCCCGTGTACAGATCGCAGATACCAGTAAGCTGAACACCGGGAACTTTTAATGCAGTTTCAAGATCAGAATGACCTTGTATGCCAAAACCTATTACGCCAACGCGTATAGTATCAGCGGCTGAAATTTTCTTTTCATAAAACAAAGTGCGTGCTTCTGCTTTTTCTTTTGCTGCTAAACTTGCTAATGGTGATGTTGCAGCAAGCAAACTGGTAGCACCTATTTGCTGTAAAAATTTTCTGCGTGATGATTGGTTTTGTTTTGACATACGATTTGTTTTTCGCTCGTAAGATAATAAATCAGCGCATTTAATGCAATGTTTAATGATGAGCTATGCAAAATCTATCCATCTATATAAATCATGATCTCTAATATCCAATCAAACGGTGAACTTGTAAAGTATAGCAGAAATTATTTTATTGATTGCAGGCTTAACCACCATCATGATTGAAATAGATGCGCGTATTAAAACACTCAACTTTTACCTGCTGGGCACAAGCATTAGTTTTAATAACCAGGTATTCTTTTTTCAAAGCAAGAGCATTACAGATGTTGTAACCATACTTATGTATGCTTTCCTGTTGCTGCGATAAGGTGTGCACTTTATATCATCAATATAACTACTGTGTTTGTAATGCATCCCGTTGTTTTGGCGGGTAACATAAACCATAAGGTTATTTAATGTTGACGGCGCTTCACGCAGCCATCGTTCGTCACTTATTTTAACAACCGCACCTTCATATAATCTTTGGCATACGGTTTAAAAATCAATGCCCGTTACAACGGAATATTATTTCTTATCACTATGCGCATGGCGGTCACCCACAACACCTGTTGCTTTTTCTATAACTACCAGTTGCTCTACATCAAAATCGTGAAAGTATTGAACGCCGTTGCGGCCAATATATTCGCAGTGTGCTTTGCCGTTTTCAATTTTTATTACATGAAAAGGCTTTTCATTATTCATCCAGGTAATTGTTTTATGTTTTACCAGGTCTCCTGTTTCTACCTCTTCCATAGGAGGAAATTTTAATCAGTGCAAGGTAGTTTGTTCATTACAAAATTGTACGTTAATTAATGCGCACAATGACAAATGTGCTGTACCGCCAAGCAGCCCGCACCATTCTTTATCCAGGGTAATTCTGCTACAGCCGGTTTTCAAAAATATTGAACTGATAAATCCGGTTACAATTTATAAACAGGTAAACATTCAAACTGTCATTGTTAATTATTCACCACCTCGCTGCTATCTACAGACAACCTGATCTTTGATTGTTCCTCCTCTGCTTCAACCATGATAGTCGTCTTACCATCTTTTGTGTTTATGGTAAAAGTAGCATGACGTACGTCACCGCTTTTATCTGTCACCTCGCTTTTAAAACTTATCATGCCGTTATCTGGATCCGTAAAATTGCAGGCATAATTCGTAACAGTTCCCTTTAATTCATCCCTTCCGTTACCAATCACCACATCAACGTTTAGCGTGTCTTCCGTTAATACTACCGGGTCTTCTTTTACAGCAGTATCTCCGCTTTGCTTAATAAATTCTGTTTTTGCTGCATTGAATCTTGTTTTCGTGTTGCATTGTGCGCGTACTGTACATGCAATAACTAATAATACTGTTATTAGTGCAAAGATTTTTCTCATTGTTTAATTTTTAAAATGATGTAAAACAGGTAAAGCCGGAACGGTGGTTAATTGCAGTTATACTGCGCGGAGACAATTCAAAAATATAAAAAAAGTGAGGTTCAATATTACATAATCTATAAAAGGAATAATTGGGTGGACGAGTGGAGTTCTTATTGCGCTTGCGGCTTAATGTCTCTTATCAATTGGCAACTGCCGTTTCGTTACGTTAATTGTTATTGATAAACAGCTCGAAGATCATGGCTTATTATGAAATATCTTTTCCATCAGTTCAAACAGTTCAGGATGATTTCGCTGAAATAGTTCCGGTGCACCAAAAAAATATTCTGATGCCACTGCAAAAAACTCGGCTTTATTGGTGATGCCGTATACATTTATATCTGAGTTGCCCTGTTTGATTTTTTCTATTTCCTCATTCATATAATTGATCCAGGGAATAGTGTATTGCTTATCCAGCAATTGCGCCGGCACACCGTCCGTTTCTCCATCCGCTTTGTCAAGCAAATGCACAAATTCATGTATGCCTGTATTATTAACAGCGTTCTCATTTGCAAACCCCTGCCGCAGTGCCGGCTTTGAAAGTATCATCATCCGCTGCATGGCGCCTTCGCCCACCATACCCAATATGTTTCTATCTTTTGCTGTTACAGAAAATTCTTCGCTGTTAAACGTGCCCGCGTATAACAGCACATCGCTTAAGTTATAATAATGCCAGTCGAAATTAAATACCGGTATAATGGCACTGCTTGCCACCAGTAATTTATCAAGGTCACCCACGTCTGTATGCACGCCGTGAATGCGCACATACGATAAAAATTCTTTTACCCTGTCTTCAAAACGAAGTTTATCCGCATCATTTAGCTGCCGGTAAAAAGCAACATTTTTATTTAATAAATCACGAAAGTTTGCAGGAAGATTTACCGTATCAGCGCCTGCGCTTCTTTTCCTGAATATAAGAAAAATAAGTATTGGCAGTGTAATGATAAATATGATCAGACCACTCATAATGCAACAGCAAATTTACACCTGCATTGCAACGCACAAATCAATTTAACCATCTTCAACAATCAACAGCACAAGCACATTATTTATTATCAATTGGCAATTGTTCATTGAAAACATTCACCCTAAGCAATATTTTTTTATCCGTTACAGCCAATAAAATACCTACAAGTTAATGCGTGTTTTAATTTTAATCTTACTTAAAACAGCTATAAAATGATACCAGTATTCCTATTGACCTCAATGATCGTCTTCCTCTTATTAACGCTTGCATTAGCCACCGCCAAAACCGTTTTGTTTGTAAAAAATATCGGTGAGAAAAGATTAGCCTGGTGGTTCTTTTTTCCACGCTATATTGTAATACCCTCCAGCAAAATGGGACGAAGAGCGAAAGAACTGCAGAACAAACTTTCTGCTATCCTGTTTTTTATGTTTTTAATTGAAATGATATTGTGGCTTTTGCTGAGAATATTTTATTGAATTGAAAATAAGCATTGGTTAAATCATGCAAGCCTTAAACACTATAGATCAACTGTACATCATCAATTGCTAAGTTGCATGAATAACCGCTAATAAAAAAAACGCATACAAAAAAAGGTTCCTGATTTTGATCCCAGGTGTATTAACCTTGCGCTATAAGCTTCGGGCTTTTAAGATTGATGTTTGATTTAGAAATTCATTTTTCACGACTGACGTTTGACGATTCACTATTCACGTTCTTCACTCCGTTCGCAAACTCTTTACAGGGTTGGCGATCGCTGCTTTTATTGCCTGGAAACTGATGGTTAAAAATGCAATGCCTGCAACTATTAAAATTGCTATCGCAAATACCCACCAGTTAACATTTATTCTGTAAGCAAAATTTTGCAGCCATGCATGCGTTGCCCATACAGCAACAGGAACAGTAATTAGCCCGGATATTATTATCAGCCTCATGAAATCTTTTGATAAAATCAATACAATATTACCTGCGGTTGCACCAAGTATTTTTCGAACACTGATCTCTTTCGTTCGTTGAAATGTTGCATACATTACTAGACCGAATAATCCAATACAGGCAATCAAAATGGCAAGTATCGCAAATGCCGTAAATATTTTTTGAGCAGTTTGCTCCGCTTTATATTGTTGGGCCACTATATCATCAACAAAAGAATATTTGAAATTGTCTTTGGGATTAAAATCTTTCCATGTTTTTTCGATTGCGGGCAGAGTTGTTGAGAGATTCGTGCCATTAATTTTTATAGCAGCTGTAAATGCGCCAAATTTTGCAGCATTTGCCAAAATCAATGGCGCAATTTTTTGATGTAGTGATTCGAAATGATAATCCTTAACAACACCTATAACAGTATATACAGTTTGGCTTTTGCCATCCGGCGGATTAAAATTTAACTCTGTGCTTGTAATATGGCTCCCTATGGGGTTCGTCAAACCAAAATCCTTTACCGCCGCTTCGTTTAATATAAAAGCAGTTGAATCAGTTGGAAAATCTTTTGAAAAAAATCTTCCTGATACAAGTTGTAAACCAAATACATTTTGATATTGTTCATCAACATAAGTCGTTCTGTCGGTTCGCTGCAATTTTGTTTCAACTGCCTGCATAGCACAAGATGGATAAGGATCACCTTGTGGAACGTCATTGCAAAAACTTAAGTTTTGTACACCATTCATTTTTCTAACTTCATCCACAAATGCCTGCCGGTTATTTTGCAGGTTAAACGTTTGCCTTACCGCTATGATATTATCTTTTTTAAAACCAAGTTTACTGCCAAGCATAAACTGCATTTGGCTGTTTATTACAATGGTTCCAATGATTAAGAATATTGAAATAGCAAATTGAAATACCACTAATCCGTTACGCAAAGCAACACCACGCGCACCTGATTTAAAACGTCCTTTTAAAACGGCAATTGGTCTGAATGAAGAAAGTACCAAAGCCGGATATAAACCGGCAAGACCGCCAATGAAAATCGCAATACAAAAAATTATCAAAATAATCGTTGGATTAAAAAAGTAGAAGAAGGATAACCCGCTTCCGGTTATGCTATTTAATAAAGGCAAAAGCAATCTTGCTAATAAAATACCAAGTGCAACACTGATCAGGCTAAACAAAACAGATTCGCATAAGAATTGCCAAACGATAGATTTTTTATCTGAACCAAATGTTTTGCGTACACCAATTTCTCTTGCTCTTTCAACGGAAATGGCGGTAGATAAATTGATGAAGTTAATGCAGGCAAGAAACAAAATAAACAATCCAATAATCGCTGCCAGGTATATAATATCAATACTTGTAGTAGGTTCCAATTCATCCTGCAGATTTGAATGCAGGTGAATTTGCTGAAGTGGTTGAAGAAAATATTTATAGCCATTACCTTCTTTGGTAAACGCTTCAAACGATTCTCCAAAACCTTTCTGAATGGTTGGCGCAACATATTTTGTAACGATGGAGGGCAGCCTGGCTTCAAGTGCTGTGGCAGAAGCATTTTTATTTAAAAGAAGATAGGTATAAGTCGAAAAATCGTAGTAGTCTGGTTGATTTAGGTTAAAGCTTGAGTTAGATACTAATATCGTAAATTGAAAATGCGACTTTGAAGGCCAGTCTTTGCAAACACCATTAATCATACAGTCATTAAAACCATTTATTAAAATATGCTTGCCCATTGCATTTTGCGCTGAACCAAAAAAACGTTTAGCAGTGCTTTCATTTATTACGGCAGTTTGCGGTTTTTGTAACGCATCATACTTAGTACCTTGAATAAGATTTACTGTAAAGACCTTGAAAAAATTAGAGTCAGCACCAAATACTTTTTCATCATCAAAAATCTTGTTATTGATATTCACTTTTTTACCAACCCGAACTATACGAACACTTTCCAAGACTTCAGGAAATTCACGTTTTACGGCCTGGCCGATTGACTCCGGCACTTCTCCCAATAGCGAAGTACGATTGGGATAAATTCTCTCCACAGCAAGCCGGTATATTTGATTTCTATTTTCCTGGAATTTATCATATCCCAGTTCATTTTGAATGTATAAGGCCAATAACATGCATACGCACATACCTATTGCAAGACCAACTATGTTAATCGCAGAAAAGGCTTTTCTCTTTTTAAGATTACGCCATGCAGTTTTGAAATAGTTTCTAAACATAGAAGTTGATTTCTGATTTAGTGATTTTGCGATGTTTGATTTAGATTGACGTTTGACGATTCACTATTCACGCTCTTCACTCCGTTCTCAAACTCTTCACAGGATTTGCAATTGCTGCTTTAATTGATTGAAAGCTTACTGTTAACAATGTAATTAATAACGCACCCAAACCTGTTGCTGCAAAAATCCACCACGATAATTCTGTTCTGTAGCTATAATTCTCTAACCAGTGATGCATGAAATAATATGCGATGGGAATCGCGATGCAAAATGCTATCAATACAAAAACAATAAATTCTTTTGATAACAATCCCCATACATTTAATACCGAAGCGCCCAGCACTTTGCGCACACCAATTTCTTTTGTGCGTTGTTCTGCCATAAATGAAGCCATACCAAAAATGCCAAGACAAGAAATAATAATGGCAAGTGTTGCAAAGAAAGCGGCGAGTTTACCAACACGTTCTTCATCTGCGAACTTGTGCGCGTATTCTTCATCAACAAATTGATAATCGAAAGGCTCTTCAGGTGAATATTTTTTACATACTGCTGCAACTTTTGCAAGCGCTGTTGCCGTTGCCATGTTTGGATTTAGTTTGAT
>DASZUY010000152.1:0-6656 GCA_035547495.1 Parafilimonas sp.
AGATGCAGCAACATCTCAACTAATTACAGAAATAAAAGCAAGCCGCTATTTTACGCTGACTGCAATACTGCATAACCCTGATGAAATTGAAAAAACATTTCAAACAAACAAGGCAAAAATCGTATTGGTATTACCATCAAATTTTGGAAGTGATCTGCAGCATGTGAATGAAGCGCAAGTACAGTTAGTTGCCGATGCATCTGATCCAAACACAGCCACAACACTTATTAATTACACAACCGCAATTATTTTAGATTATCAGCAACGCATTAATGCAACCCAACAAATTCCGATGCAGATAAACACACAAGTGCGCATGTTATATAACCCGCAATTAAAAGGCGCTTACAGTTTTGTGCCCGGCGTTATGGCAATGGTGTTGATGTTGGTTTGTACGATGATGACTGCGATAACTATCGTGCGTGAAAAAGAAATGGGTACGATGGAAGTAATGCTCGTTTCGCCTGTTCTGCCAATGAAAATTGTTGTGGCAAAAGCAGTTCCGTATTTGTTGTTATCGATTGTAAACATCGTTAGTATTTTATTGCTGAGCGTTTTTGTGTTGGGCGTTCCTATCAACGGAAGTTTATTGTTATTGATGAGCGAAAGCATTTTGTTTACGATAACATGCTTATCGTTTGGATTGCTCATTTCATCAGTAACAGCATCGCAACAAACGGCAATGTTCATTGCATTAACCGGAATGTTTTTACCAACGATCATGTTGAGCGGATTTATGTTTCCTGTAGAAAATATGCCGTTGCCATTAAGACTTTTATCAAACATAGTTCCGTCAAGATGGTTTTATCAAATCGTTCGTTCGGTGATGATAGAAGGCATTGGATTTTCAGGCGTATGGAAACAAACATTGATTTTAGTGGCAATGACTTTGTTTTTAATAACGCTTGCAGTGAAGAAGTTTAAAATCAGATTAGAATGAATTGACAGTGGAGAGTTGATAGTTGACAATTGAGCTAATGCTTAAAGCTACGCAACTATGAACTATGACCAATGAACTATAAGCTATAAACAATGCGCACTTTAAAATTTTTATTGCAGAAAGAATTCAGGCAGATATTCCGCGACAAGTCAATATTGCGCGTAATATTTATGATGCCTGCGATGCAATTATTAGTGTTACCGTGGGCTGCAGATTATGAAGTGAAGAATATTAATCTTGCAGTTGTTGATCATGATCACAGTGATTATGCGCAAAAGCTCGTTTCAAAAATTACAGCGTCTAATTATTTCAAACTTGATAAATACACGGCATCATATAAAGATGCGATGAGTGAAATTGAAGATGATAATGCAGATATTATTTTAGAAATTCCAAACGGGTTTGAAAAAGATCTGGTGAAGGAAAATGCTTCAACTCTTTTCCTTGCAGCAAATGCCGTTAATGGTGTGAAAGCAGGTTTAGGAACGCAATATCTTCAAACCATCATTCAAAATTTCAATAACGATGTAAGAACGCAATGGATTCAGTTACCAAAATTCAATACCCAAACATCTATTGATATTACCTACTCAGATTGGTTCAATCCATTGATGAACTATAAATTTTTTATGGTGCCGGGCATTCTTGTTATGTTGGTTACAATGGTTGGCTCTTTTTTAGCAGCGATGAATATTGTAAAAGAAAAAGAGATTGGAACGATAGAACAAATCAATGTAACACCGATTAAAAAATATCATTTCATTTTAGGCAAACTCATTCCGTTTTGGATCTTAGGTTTAGTGATTTTAAGCATTGGCTTATTGATCGCATTTCTTGCTTATGGTATCATTCCTGCAGGAAGTTTTTTTACGATCTATGTTTTTGCTGCCTGTTATTTATTAGCTGTTCTTGGTTTGGGTTTATTGATATCGACTTATAGCAGCACCCAACAACAAGCCATGCTGTTTTCTTTTTTCCTGATGATGATATTTGTTTTATTAAGCGGACTTTACACACCCATCAGCAGCATGCCGGCATGGGCACAATGGACCACGAAATTCAATCCTGTTTCTTATTTTATTGAAGTAATGCGCATGGTTGTTTTAAAAGGAAGCAATCTTGCAGATATCAGCCGCAACATTTTCATTGTATTGGGTTTTGCAGTTGTGCTAAATGTTTGGGCTGTTATTAGCTATCGAAAAAGAGCGTAACATTATTTATTTAACGTCGCCACTTTTTTTAATTGACTTCCTTCGGTTGTTAAGTTATCATCAACAATACGATTATTATACTGCTGAATAAATGCTTCTAAATTTTTTGTCATGATTGCAACAGTATCGGACAATGTGCTTAACAAATTATGTTGCTGTGTGAAATCATTTTTATAATCATACAAAGCCGCAGGTTTGTTGTTATTAAACAATAGCAAATAATCTTTCCAAAAGTAATTGTATGAGTTATTAGAATAATTAATTGCATACGGCGTCTTATCTTCTTTAAATACATCTCTCCCAAATGCAATGTATGGTTTATCGTAATGAAGATAACCTAACACCGTTGGCATGATATCAATCTGGTTCATTGTTTCCTGTTTAAAATAAGACCAGTTTTCTCCGGGCTTATAAAAAAATATTGGAATAGAAGATGTGCCCGGCACTGAATGATATTTGCTATACTGAGATTGAAACGCCGCATGATCTGCAGTAATAACAAACAATGTGTTTTTAAACCACGGCATTTTGGATGCTGTTTGAAAAAATCTGCGGATGGCATAATCAGAATATTGAATAGTGCGCTGCACAGGCAAAGGCCCGCCTTTGAACACGCTATCATATTGCGCCGGCAATTTAAAAGGATCATGCGATGAAACAGTAAACACCGTTGTAAAAAATGGTTGCTTAAAAGTGTTCATTTTATTTGCGAAGAATTGAAGAAACGGTTCATCCCAAATGCCCCAAATGCCATCATAATCTTTATCATTATTATATTCTGTTTTGCCAAAGTAATCATCGAAGCCGGTTGTTTTTGAGAAAGCTAAAAAACCCATTGAACCATCTGCAGCGCCATGAAAAAAAGCAGAGTAATAACCTTTATCTTTTAGCAATGATGGAAGACTGTTTACTTTATCACCCGAATATTGTGAAAGCACATACGGCACCTGCAACGATGGAATGCTGCACAAAACAGAAGGCGTCGCTTCAATGGATTTATGCCCGTTAGCAAATGAATATTGATAAGCACGGCTCACACTCACAAGCGAATCAAGAAAAGGCGTGTAATCTTTATAATCACTTCCCATATCTTTATTATAAGCGCCAACAAATTCCTTCGAAAAACTTTCTAATATTAAAATCACAACATTGTTTGGTTGAAATGCTGCAGTATCATTCGGTACATGTAAAGGCGTAAAAATTTTATTCAGCGAATCTTCGGAAGAATAATAATTTACTTTTTGAATTACTTCTATTCTTGCTGTTCTTATAAGCGCAAAAGGTGTGTTGAGTACAATTGCAGCATACTGCGGTTTTTCGCTATACTCCGGCGCATTGCTAAGTGTAATTGGTCGAGTGCTATGTGCAAAACCGCCGCGCACACCTCCAACAAAAAGTACAACGCAAAGGCACATGCAAACCAGCCCTGCCAAATAGTGCATCCACACATTTTTTATTTGCGGGCCTTCATAATCTATTTTTTCATACAACTTTTTCAGCGCCCAAACCAATGCAGCAAAAAGTAAAACGAGATACCAGTAAGTAAGAAGAAAATGCAGGAAAAGCGATGGCAAATTTTGCTCATGCTGAAACTGCGAAAACACACTGCGTGTTGTTCTTGTTAGTGTAACACGATAATAAATAAAATCAATAACGTTGGTGGCAATTGCAATTGAGTTCACAATAATAAAAACCCATTTTAATATTTTTTTGTATGCAGGTTTAAAGCGATATGGATGCGGAATTATTATCAGCAGAATAAAAAGCATGTTGCTGTATAATACGCCCGATAAATCAAACACTAAACCGCCTCTCAGCACATGCGAAAAAATCGCCGGTGTCATGCCGGGAAAATAGGCTGTATTAAAAAGATAAAATCCAATACGGCAAAGTGTATAAAAAAACATTACCAGTAACAAGGAAAGGATCATCGCTACATAAATATTCTTATGCCAGCGAATTGTTTTTACGCTTATTGATGAATGCATAGCTTAATTGATAGAGACTCAAAAATATAAACCTCAGAAAAAGTTTAGTTGCAGCAGCTTTTCTTTGGTTTAATCTTTTCGGAACAACAAAATAAATATATAATTGGCAAGAATGAGGTTAAAGATTATTTATAAATATGCAGACATAAAATGAAAGTTTGTCATCGTACCCATCCATAGGCTTTCAAAAATTTTATCATTTGCTCATTGTTGACAGATAATGGTGGAATCCAATCACCGAGTTCTTTTCTTGTCCACCAAACATGTTGTGCATTACCTGGCGGTGCAAATGAATATTGATATAAAACCGCGCGAATATATTTTGGTGGTTTATTTGGAAAAGGATTTTTCGCGAAAAGAGTTGTTGCATTCGTATCGTTATGCAAAAGTTTCCAGATTAGATTTAATGTCCATGGATATTCATCCGGCGAAGACATAGAAGCAAACCACATCTGCCAATCTAAGTGCAGTTGATAAGGCGCAATTTGCGGAGGCATTTTATCAAGTTCAACCGGCAAACCTTTATAGATATAAGATTTCCAGTTTGCAGTGCTGTCAGGATTATCATCCATCGTTCCTTCAAACACAACATTGTAACGCTCTTTGCCAACAGTACCAAACGCGCCGTACGTGTTTACAAGATCAAGCGGGTCAAATGATGTGTTCATGATTTGTGTTGATGAAAATAAATTTATTGTTGGTTGAATGCTGAGAATTACAACCAATATTGTAACAACGATTGAAGCAATGCGCAACCTGTTTGAAGGTTCTGCACGTTCTTCTGCAAACTGCGCTTTGCGAACAAATGAACACGGAAAAATTTTCGCCCAAAAACCATCATCTAAACATGCGAGTGCAGGTACAATAGTAAGCCAATTTAAAAATGATAAGTTACCGCTAAGAATAATAGTGATTTGAAATAATATCATTACAACACCTGCAATATGCCTTGCAATGCGCGGCCAGAATGCGAATAATGGTGCGATGAGTTCAGCAAGAAAATTAAACCACACTCCTACTTTTAAAATCGTGTGCGGCAAAAAATGAAACCATCGGCTTAAAGGGCCAGGTATTGGTTGTGTTTCGAAATGATAATATAATGCAGTGCCATTACGCCAAATTTCATCGCCCCGAATTTTTATTAATCCGGAGCCGATCATAATGCGAAAGATGAGCCAGCGAAATAATACGATGATAAGAAATGGTGGCGCATGTTTTGGAAAAGGGCGCATATCAAGTAACGGGC
Source organism: Parafilimonas sp. (assembly GCA_035547495.1). Taxonomy (GTDB): domain Bacteria; phylum Bacteroidota; class Bacteroidia; order Chitinophagales; family Chitinophagaceae; genus Parafilimonas. The sequence continues at coordinate 5,386 of DASZUY010000152.1, forward strand.
AAAGAAAGATGGCAAGAAATCCTGTTTCTGTTAATTGAATTTCCCAACCGTATGCGTACCAATCCTGTCCAACATGCACGAACGACATATACAAAAACCAAAGCACAGCGAGTGTGATTGCGTTTGCATAACCAGCAACAACAACGCATGAAAGTATAAAACCGATCCATGCAAAAATTAGAAGTGTAACATCAGAATGACCAAACCAAAAAACAGAAGGCAATCTTATAAAGCCTTCCGTTCCGCCAATTGAATCTGTAATTTGTTTTAGAAAATTTCCAACGGGAAGTAATCCATCGCTGCCAATTAAAGGAACTACTTCATTAATTAACACCAAAAAAGCAACCGCATAAATTATACCCAGCAAACGCAATATTACAAAACGCGTAAGCCAATACGTTGGTCTTTGCACGGCAGGTATTGTTGTTAATTCAACATCGGTTTGCATTTTGCCTGGTTAATGCTTGTACTAAAGCTATAAAATTTATACAACAGAAATCATGCAACACTTCAGGAAGATGATGTTTTAATGATAAGGTTGTTTTTCGGTTAAATATTTCCAATATCTTTTAGGCATGTGCTGAATATGCAGCTTCATATTTTTTCTTGCTTGGATGTTAACGCTATTAAAATACACCTGCCATAATGATTGATATAACTCTTCCTGCTCATCATAAATATTTTGTTTGGCAAGTGCATCATTTATTCTTTCCGTAAAATCAATTTTTACTTCAGTTACATTTTCGATATCATAATACAAACCATATTTTCTGCGCACATCATAAACAAGCCAGCGCTGGTCTGCATAGCGGTCTTTAAAATGTTTTATAATTAATGGCAACACATTAAAATCAGGTTGCACAATGGCATAATATAATTCATCTTTTGTTTTTTGAAAACGAATAAATGCTTCCATGCGATGCTTTTCTCTGTCAACTTTTTTTGCAGTTTGAGCTATCGCGAGAACATCATTATTACTAAAATTTCTTTCAACAGAATTAGAAGATTTAATTACATATTGAATATATCGCAGCATTATATTTTCAATACCCGGCAATTCACTTAAAAATGTTTTGTATAAATTTCTAAAAGCCAGCGGCGTAATTTTTTGTTGCAATGATTTTATAACTCTTGCAGCCTTCTCTTTGTTTTCATGAACAATGTGTGCGCCAAATAAACTTGTGTTTGCACTAGTTTCTTTTTGAATATCAGGTTCAACAATTTTATGTTCATAAATTTCAAAAACAGCAGTAAAAAAGTTTTCAAAAGAG
>DASZUY010000153.1:0-6852 GCA_035547495.1 Parafilimonas sp.
AGAAGACATCAGCGATGAGCCCATTCCGCTGCAACAGGAAATTGATTTTGTTTTAAAGCATGCCAACCGTTATTTAAAAACAAGCATTACAACAAATGATGTAACCAGCATGTTCGCGGGTTTGCGTCCGCTGGTAAAAACGAAAGGTGTTACCAACACGTCGTTATTAAGTCGCGATCATGTAATAATTGTTTCTTTATCGAATTTAATTACTATAACCGGCGGCAAATGGACAACTTATCGCAAGATGGCAGAAGATGCTGTGAACAATGCCATCTTCGTTGCGAAATTTACTTATAAAGATTGCGTGACGAGCTACTTAAAAATTGCGAACAGCGACTTTGATTCGATAAATTATGATGATGACTTAGAAAAAATTTATTCTTCGGAAAACATAAAGAAATTTATCGAAGATGAAATGGCAATCTTAGTTGAAGATATTCTTGCGCGCAGAACAAGGTTATTATTCCTCGATGCAAGAAAAGCGATCGAGGTAGCACCGCTTGTTGCTAAACAAATGGCAATTGTTTTAAATAAAGATGAAGAATGGATACAAAGCGAAATTGATAACTTTACGCAGCTTGCAAAAAATTATTTGCCATAATAATTTTCATTGTTTATATCTTAACAACTTAGACTTGAGATTTTATAATTGAAGCTTTAAAACATTTAAACTAAAATCACATGACTGCTTTTACAGGAGAAATTGTTGGTACAGCAATTCTGATTATTCTTGGCGATGGTGTAGTTGCAAATGTGCTGCTTAATAAAACAAATGGATTTAACAGCGGCTGGATTGTAATAACAATGGGTTGGGCGATGGCTGTTTTTGCCGGCGTGTTTGTTAGCGCATCTGCAAGCGGTGCGCATCTTAATCCTGCTGTTACAATTGCGCTTGCTTATCTTGGGAAATTTAGCTGGTCACTTGTACCCACTTACATTGCCGGGCAAATGATTGGCGCTATGATTGGGGCATTCGTTGTGTGGCTCGCATACAAACAACATTTTGATGCAACAGATAATACAGCAAGTAAGCTGGCGGTATTTTGTACCGGTCCGGCAATTCGCAATCCTGCACATAATTTACTCAGCGAAATCATCGCCACGTTCGTATTTATATTGAGTGTTCTGTTTATTGTTACGCCATCAAACGAGTTGGGTTCGCTCGATGCTTTACCTGTTGCTTTTGTTGTGCTGGCAATTGGTTTAAGTTTAGGTGGTCCTACGGGTTATCCTATCAATCCTGCCAGAGATTTGGGTCCGCGTATCATGCATGCCATTCTTCCAATAAAAAATAAAGGCACCAGCGATTGGAAGCATAGCTGGATTCCTGTTGTAGCTCCTATCATTGGTAGTTTGCTGGCAGCAATTTTATTTCAGGCAATTCATTAATGAATATTTATTCATTTTAGTTTTGGGGGCTCTCATCTTTCGCATGCTATCAACAGTGGTTCGGGCTTTACATTACAAATACGGCACAAGGCAATGCACAAGCTTCACCGTGTTTTTCATTTCAATCCCGCAGCCATTCATCTTTTAAAATATTATCGGCAAAAAAAATCCCGCAAGAAGCGGGACCAATTTAATTTATTCTCACTGTAATAACGGAGGCGCCATCGCCTTTGTTCTTGAGCATTACAGTTAAATTATAATCTTGTGAAGTGCTTTTTAATTTTCCGGCTATATACATGGTTCCGCTCATTTCGCGTTGAGAAATAACTTCAAAACCATTAATGTTATTGCTGCTAAAAAAACTTTTTACCATGTTAGCGGCATCTGCCTTGCTCACATTTTGCTTTTCATTTTCTTTCGGCAACTTCACGTCGACAGTGCTGTTAAAATAGCTGGTGAACTCGTTTACATTTGCTGTTTTTAATGCAGACACAACACCATTATCGTTTTGAGCGAAGGTTGAAATCGCAAATAAAAAACCAAGTATTGTAAATATCTTTTTCATCTATTTTTATTATATAACAGACTAAAGATACTCTTTATTGTTTAAGCCGTTTAGTTATGCAATTGTGAAATGCATTACAAAATATCGTGAATGTTAACGTAAATAAAAAATCAAAAATATATAAAAACGAAAACTGTGTAGTTTTACAGCATGACAAGCAAACGAACAATGTTAATTATAATGGATGGCTGGGGATTGGGAAAAGTTTATTCATCTGATGCCATTCAACATGCAAAAACACCTTTTGTTAGCAGCCTGTACAGCAAATATCCTAACACAACATTAACAACATGTGGTGAAGCGGTTGGCTTGCCGGAAGGACAAATGGGCAACAGCGAAGTTGGTCATTTGAATTTAGGCGCTGGCAGAATTGTTTACCAGGAATTGCAACGCATAAATGTTGCTATTCGTGAAGGTGAATTTCAAAAGAATGAACATCTTTTAAATGCTATTAAATACGCGAAAGACAATAACAAACCCTTACATTTAATAGGCTTGGTAAGCGATGGCGGCGTGCATTCTCATACGAATCATCTTAAAGCAATCATTGATGTTTGCAAAGCACAAAATGTAAGTAGTGTTTTTGTGCACGCATTTACGGATGGTCGCGATACAGACCCGCACAGTGGTTTGAATTTTATACAAGATTTACAGCAACACTTAAATAATTCGGTTGGAAAAATTGCAAGCGTAAGCGGAAGATATTATGCGATGGACCGTGATAAACGATGGGAGAGAATTAAGCTTGCTTATGATGCTTTGGTAAAAGGCGAAGGCGTTAAAGCAACCGATGCAATTGCTGCTGTTGAACAATCTTATGCTGCAAATGTTACGGATGAATTTATTAAGCCAACTGTTATTGTTGACGAAGCACAGCAACCACTTGCAACCATTAAAGATGGTGATGCAGTTATCTGTTTTAATTTTCGCACAGACCGTTGCCGCGAAATTACAGTAGCGTTAACGCAGCAAGATTTTCCCGATTATCAAATGCATGCTTTAAAGTTGTATTACACAACAATGACGGAGTATGACAAAACATTTAAGGACGTTCACATCATTTTTGAAAACGATAATTTAAATAATACACTGGGCGAGATTCTTGAGCAGAATAATAAAAAACAAATTCGTATTGCAGAAACAGAAAAATATCCGCATGTAACTTTCTTTTTTAGTGGAGGAAGAGAAGCGCCGTTCAATGGCGAAAGCCGCATTCTTGTGCCATCGCCAAAAGTTGCTACATATGATTTAAAACCTGAAATGAGTGCTTATGAAGTAACAGATAAACTAATTCCTGAAATTGAAAATGAAACTGCAGATTTTATTTGTTTGAACTTTGCAAACGCAGATATGGTTGGTCACACCGGTGTGTGGGAAGCGGTTATAAAAGCCGTTGAAACTGTTGATACATGCGTTCAAAAAGTTGTGGCTGCAGCACTTGAGCATGGTTACACAATTTTCTTAACCGCAGACCATGGCAATGCAGATTATGAAATAAATGAAGATGGTTCACCCAATACACAACATTCATTAAATCCTGTTCCGTTTTTTATAATTGATAAAGATTGGAGAGGCGAAGTAAAACCCGGCAAGCTTGGAGATTTAGCACCAACTATTCTTACATTTATGGGTTTGCCTGTTCCCAAGGAAATGACGGGAAATATTCTTGCTTCAAATAAATAAATATGCTAAAACGAATTTTACTCATTCTGCTGATAATATTTATCGCCATTCAATTTTTTCACCCTGAAAAAAATATTCATCCTGGTCCGCAGCCAAACGATATTGCAACATTGTATCCAATTCCTGCCGATGTTGATACGATTTTAGTTCATGCATGTAAAGACTGTCATAGCAACAACACACGTTATCCGTGGTATAATAACATACAACCAGTTGCCTGGTTTTTGGATAATCACGTTCAGGATGGTAAGCGCTCCTTCAATTTAAATGAGTTTGCAACGTATCCTGCATGGAGACAATATGATAAAATTTCAGAAGTAAAAAAACAAATTGATAAAGGTGAAATGCCTTTATCATCTTATACATGGATTCATAAAGATGCCATCTTAAGCGACGCACAAAAGCAAACCGTGGAAACCTGGAGTGAAGGAATAAAAAAGCAAATGGAAGAAAAATATCCGCAGGATAGTTTGAAAAGACCGGAAAGAAAATAACCGTATATACATTCTTTATTTTTCATGCTGACAGGTTTGTAAATTAGTTGAAAATACTCGTATGGATCGGGCAATTACAACTCCTTCAAGAAAGCAATTCAATTTTGATTATCTCGATCTGTTCCCATATTCAATCGCATTATTAATGTTTGCTGCCGAAATTTATATAGTGCATCAATTTGTTGTATTAACACCAATGATGCATCTTTTGCATTAACAGAAAGTGCTTTCTTTGCAGCACATGCAAATTATAAAAGCAACATATCTTATTTCAAGTCCTTCGTTTGATAAATGTCCGAAATCCGACAGACCGGAATATGCATTCATCGGCAGAAGCAACGTTGGCAAATCATCATTAATAAATATGTTGTGCAATAATTCAAAGCTTGCAAAAATTTCAGTCACGCCAGGTAAAACACAACTCATCAATCACTACACAATAGAAAGCGCAACATCAAAATCAAAAAAAGAAAATTGGTATTTGGTTGATCTACCCGGTTATGGTTATGCAAAAAGATCGCAGCAACAACGTAAGCAATGGAGTAAAATGATTGAAGATTATATGCGCAAAAGAAAAAACCTTGTGAACATTTTTGTATTGATTGACGCTCGTCATGAACCGCAAAAAATTGATTTAGAGTTTGTAAATGATTTAGGCGAATGGCAGTTGCCTTTCATCATTGTTTTTACAAAAGCGGATAAAGAAAAACCGGGCGCCGTTGAAAGAAATGTGAAATCATTTTTTGAAAAGATGAAAGAAAGCTGGCAGTTTCTCCCGCAATACTTTATAACAAGTGCTCTTTCAAAACAAGGCAAAGAAGAAGTGTTGGATTTTATTGGTGATTGTAATAAAGCGTTTGTTCAGCAATAATCAGCCATGCATCTTTATCGCCTTTACAGCATACATCATCGGAATTTTATTTTCCAAACCTTTAATTCGCCAATAGCCGTCATTGCCCTGGATGGTGTTATTGAAACAATTATAATAGCTGTAATTTAATTCTTCAAACTGCTGAATACTTAAACCATGATCTAACAAAGCGTTAATCACTTCGCTTAAACTGTGATTCCATGAATATTCCTCATATTGAATATCAGCATTCCGGTCTGCATACGTACCTGTTTGTGTTTCTTTGATCACCGCTTCGTTGTGATAAGGGTATTTTATGTATTGAAAATTATCATCAAACATCCATATAACAGGGTGAAATTCTGCAAGAAAAAATATACCACCCGGTTTTAATGCTTTACTGATTATAGCTGCCCATTTGTCTAAATCAGGCAGCCAGCCAATAACACCATAAGAAGTAAAAACAATATCATATTGTTTATGGATGTGCTGCAACACATCATACACATTACAGCAAATAAATTCTGCAGGAATATTTAGTTCATGGCTTAATTGTTTTGCCGTATTTATAGCTTCATCAGAAAGATCAATACCGGTAACAACAGCACCTTCTCGTGCCCAGCTTAATGTATCCATTCCTAAATGACATTGCAGGTTCAACAAAGATTTTTCTTCCACATTACCCAATGCTTTAAATTCAAGTTTGTTCAAAGATGATTTTCCTTGTTTAAAAGATTCCACATCATAAAATGCAGAAGTTTTATTTACAATAGTTCTTTTATTCCACGCATCTTTATTTACTTCAAAAAAATTATTCATATCCCGGTTATTTAATCTTTAAAAATATAAATTGAAATTGATTTGATCATTATTCATTAAGGCTTGCAACAGCTTGTTATTTTTGCAAAATGAATAAAAAAGTGAGAGTTCGTTTTGCGCCTTCACCAACAGGTGGTTTGCATATTGGTGGTATGCGCACTGTTTTATTTAATTACTTATTTGCGAAACACAACAATGGCGATTTTATTTTACGTATAGAAGATACAGATCAAAATCGTTTTGTGCCCGGCGCGGAAGAATACATTTTTGAATGTTTAAAATGGTGCGGGTTAGAGCCTGATGAAAGCGTGATTCATGGCGGACAATATGAACCCTATCGTCAAAGCGAAAGAAAAGAAATGTACAAACAATATGCTGAGCAATTAATAAAAGATGGTAACGCATATTATACATTTGATACACCGCAAGAGCTTGAAGAAAAAAGAAAAACAACTCCAAATTTTCAATACAATATTTCATCACGCAGTGAAATGAAAAATTCATTGACATTAAGTAATGATGAAACACAAAATTTATTGAAAGCAAACACATCTCACGTTATAAGAATAAAAATGCCGGAAGATGAAACAGTAGGTTTTGTTGATGTGATTCGCGGTGCTGTAAATTTTAATACATCGCAGGTTGATGACAAAGTTTTATTGAAAGCGGATGGAATGCCAACATATCATTTAGCAGTTGTTGTTGACGATTATTTAATGAAGATCACACACGCATTTCGTGGCGAAGAATGGTTGCCATCATCGCCGGTTCATATTTTGTTGTGGCAATATTTATTTGGAATAGAAAACATGCCGCAATGGGCGCATCTTCCACTAATCTTAAAACCGGATGGCAAAGGAAAATTAAGTAAACGTGATGGTGATCGTTTGGGTTTTCCTGTGTTTGCAATGAATTGGACTGATCCTAAAACCGGCGAGCTTACACATGGTTTTCGTGAACGCGGATTTTTGCCTGAAGCATTTATTAACTTTCTCGCTTTGCTAGGTTGGAATGATGGAACAGAACAGGAAATTTTTTCATTAGATGAA
>DASZUY010000154.1:0-7584 GCA_035547495.1 Parafilimonas sp.
AAATTTTTTTCAAATGCTTTATAGTCGGTTCCTTTTTTTAATTGCACGTATGTATAAAAATTATGGCTGGTAATTTGCCCCCAGTTATAATCAACATTTTTCATTGGAAATAAAAAATCAAAATGAAAATGTGCATTTTGAGGTATATCTTTTATAATGGCTGTTATTTTATAAAATGGATTTTTATCATCTCTTGTTTTAATTGTTTTGCCAACAACATGTGTAGTGCCAAAATATTTTTTCGCAGCTGATTCAGTTAGAACGACGGTATTAGGTTCATCCAATGCATGTTTAATGCTGCCTTCAACTACAGGCATTTGAAACACATCAAAAAAAGTGGAGTCAACATTCGCAACTTTTTTTTCATCTATATACTCAGTGCCTTTCTTAATAAGTTTATCTCCATTGAAAGTATAGATGCGTGTATATTGTTCAACCTGCGGGTAATCTTGCTTGAGTAATTGTCCCATCATATCGCTGGTAAGCGCCATGTGCAGGTTTGCACCGCCAAATTTTATATCTGAATTGATGCGATAAATATTATTGGCATCTGGAAAGAAACGATCATAACTCAATTCATCCATTACATACAATGCAATTAATAAAAAGCATGCAAGCCCGATTGCCAAACCGGTAATATTTATAATGGAATAGGCTTTGTTCTTAACAAGATTTCGCCAGGCAATCTTTAAATAATTTTTGAACATAAAACAGTCCTCCAATCCCGCAAGAGAGGAATTTTGATTTGCTTTAATTTAATACTGGCTAGGATGGGACGCTTATTTATCTCAACCTGCATGCCAATGCAAAACGCTTTGGTAATAAGTATATGTTGATAAAAAAAGTGTTCGGAAATGAACACCTTTTGTGCGATGCCGTACATTACGCCATAAATCGAATAATTTATTTTAGCGCATCAATAGGTATATATGGCAACTTCAAAAACCGGCAGCAATAATATTTTTTTAAGAATGCATTCGGTAGTTCGGATTTTAGTAAGTCTTGTTTTTTCTGTGATAACTTTTTATCTTATTCCAGGTAAAGAAAATTTTCTTTTAAGAATTATCAGCGTATGGATTGTATTTGCAATTACGCATCTTATAATGAGCTGGATAGTTTTATTTCGTAAACCAATAGAGGAAATAAAAAAGACGGCAGCAAAAGATGATGGCAGCATACCTTATGTTTTTATAATGATACTTCTTTCTTCGTGCGGAAGCATGTTTGCTGTTTTACTGCTTATGATCTCAAAAGATGTAAATGCATCGAACAGCAATTTCTTTGTACCTGCAACTGTTAGCGGCATGTTGCTTTCCTGGGCGATGGTGCATACATTGTTCGCATTTCATTATGCGCATGATTATTATATGCCTGATGAAAAAAATAAATCGAAACAGGTAGGTGGTCTTGATTTTCCCGGGAATACACAACCTGATTATATCGATTTTGCTTATTTCTCTTTTGTTATCGGCTGCACATTCCAGGTTTCTGATGTAGAGATTTCTTCAAGAAAAATAAGGCGACTTGCATTTTTACACCAGATCATTTCTTTTTTCTTAAACACTTTTGTTGTGGCGCTGAGTATAAATTTAGTTGCGAGTTTGAGTAAGTGATTATACCATCATTCCCATCAACGGATCGCTCTTACTTTCTTTACCCGTTTCAACATGACCGGCATAACGTTTTTCAAAAATATTGTTGTCTTTTGTTTTTATAGTGAAGTCGTACCAGGCAAAACTTTTATCAAGATAAAATGAAATTGTTTTTTCAGTATTTGCATTTAACTGAACTGTTTTTTTAGGCTGATGATAAGCATTATCCGTTATCTCAATTATTTCATTTGCGCTTCCGTTATTACTTAATTTAAACTGAATATTCCCTGTTAAATTATTTTGTAAGTCGGTGTGATAAATTAAAGCAACGTTAAGTACCGGATCATTTTCATTTCCTTTAAATGCTCTGAAAAATCCATTCGGTCCATACACATGCAAATTATAATTGCTGTTCTTAAAATCTGCAACATTCCATTCATCATTCAGTGTATCGCCGGCAACAAGCGCATAATTTCTTTCAGCGAAATCATCATTTAAATAATCATGTGCATGAACTGTAAATGGTGAACCGGATGCGTTCTTGAAAAATTTATTCGCTGCTGAAAAACTTATTTCGAATGTTTTATTGGATGGATTAAAATTTCCATCAGCATATAATTCATAAGGCAAAGCACAGGCAGAACGAATTCCTTTTTCCTGCTGCGGCATATATTGCGATGCATTTGGATTTTTGTTGATCAGTTCAATTTCTGCAGCCGATAAATTCTTGTAATTGGATGGAACGTTTTTAAATTTTGCTTTATGGATCGTTTCAATAAACGGATCTTTTTTAATGAAAGGAAGCGGCACGATCTCCTTCGTGTTATATGTGCGAAATGTTGAAGTAAGATCACCGCAAACCGTACGTCTCCATTGTGTGATATTTGTTTCCTCTATATTTTTTCCAAACTTTTTATTCAGAAAGTTTTCAACGAACCGAAGGGTAGAAGTGTGATCAAAAACTTCTGAGTTTACATAACCTCCGCGGCTCCATGGTGAGGCAATAATCAACGGTACACGAAAACCAAGACCGATAGGACCCGCAATATCTTCTTCTATTTTTACATGATCTAACCTGGTATCAATTCCTTCAGAAACTTTACCGGTTGAAGCATCATTGTGTTTGGGCGCAACAAAAGGCGGAACATGATCAAAGTATCCATCGTTCTCATCATAAGCAAGAATAAAAATTGTCTTCTTCCATACCTCAGGATTTTTTGTAAGTATATCCATTGTTTCAGAAAGATACCAGCTTCCAAACCACGGCGCACTCGGATGATCTGAAAAATATTCCGGTGCTACAAGCCATGCAACAGTTGGCAGATTTCCATTTTCAACATCTTGCCTGAACTGGTGTAACACATCACCTTTTGGAATATTTATTTTCCTGCTTACATTATCATCAGTATAATTCAAAGGTTCAAGCTGGTGTTGATACGGATCATTTGTATTGGTAACAAATGCTTTTTGATGGATATTCTTTTCACGCTCAGATAAATTATTAAAATTTTCTGCTGTATATTTTTGTTGATCTTCCTGTGCAACTTTTAAATCTTCCTTCTTTTGTTTTATTTGATCTTCTGCTTTTCTGTACTCATCTCCGCCCGGCGTTAAACCCATAAGCTGCGATTGCAGTTTTTCAATATCTGCCTGTAACAACTTAATTTTTTCAGGCAAAAAATCTATATAACTCTTCAGGAATTTTACATTGTAGCGATCAAAAAATTCAAGCACATTATCACCATAATTTCCAAGCCAGCTATCTTCTTCACCCGTCATTCCAACATCAACACTCACTTCGTTCTGATAAATTTTCCAACTGATATTATTCTCTTCAAGCAACTCAGGAAATGTCCGCCAGTCAACACCTCTTTCTATATCGCCGTTATCAAGAAATGCTTTTGAATCTTCATCATGTTTTGCTCTTACTGTTCCTGTCCAGAAATGCAATCTGTTTGGATCTGTTGGCGATAATGCAGCACAAAAATTCTGATCGCAAACGGTAAACGCATCAGCAAGTGCATAATAAAAAGGAATGTCTTCCCTTGTATAATAACCCATCGTTAATGGCATGTGCGCATAATCTTTATCACCTGATTTTTTTGCTTCGATCCAGTTATCATTTCGTCCATTATTTCTTGCACCCACCTGGCTTTCGCGACTGTGCGGCAGAGAGCCCATCCATGTGATCTTTGTATCCTTCATATCAAGCCTGAATGGCGCATAAGTTTCGCCCGCTGCATTTGTTTGTAACCAAACTAAATTATTATTGGGCAAACGCATTGCACGCGGGTCATTAAAGCCACGCACACCACGCAATGTTCCAAACGTATGATCGAATGAACGATTTTCCTGCATTAAAATAACAATGTATTCTGCATCCAGGTACGTGCTGTTTGGTTCAGGATTTATTGCCAGCGCTTTTTGAATAGAAAGCGGGAGTGTTGCAACACCGGCAGCACCTGAAAGCATCATTGTTTTTCTGAGAAATTCTCTGCGTGTATCCATAAGGCTGCAAACTATCTCAGAATAAAAATACTTGCATTAATTTAATATTATAAAATCATTAAAATATGTTGTTCACTTACAAGCCCGCTAGTAATGCAACGTAAATTTTTTTAAATTTAGTTTTCAAATTACTGCTTATGAAACAATCTTTACTAACATGCTTGTTTACACTATTTGTATTTGCCATTTTATGTTGCGGGAATATTTCTTTTGCAAACAAACTTGAAAAAAATTTTTCAGATACTACAATTATAAGACGCGATAGCGACGATAATGATGCAGATGAACAGATCATCCGCATAACTTATTTTGAAAAAATGCATCGTGCAGCGCAAGGTGTGGATTGGAGAAAGATAGAAGCAAAAACAAACTGGCTTAATTATAAAAACAATCAATTGAATAATGCGCAAACTAATTATGCAGGCGGAAAATTAAAAGGCAACTGGTCAGAACGCGGAAGCAACAACCAGGCTGGAAGGCTCGATGCAGCTGAATATGATTCGTCTTCAAACAAGTTGTACGTCTTAAATGATAAAGGTGTTTTATTCGAAGGTGTACCCGATAGTTCTGACTGGCATCCACTGAATGATCAATTACGTTTTACAAGCTACGGATTAGATATCATTCCTAAGTCAACAACAAAGCGCCTTGTTGTTTCCGCAGGATTGAACGCATATTATACGGATGATGATGGATTAAGTTTCAAGCGCTCAACAGGCTTTACATTCCCTGTTGAATGGGGAGGAAATAATGTTGAACAAATAGCACACGTTAGCGATTCAAAGAACACCACGTACTGCCTCGCACTTGAATGGGATGATAATCTTTGGCAACCATTGTATTATTTATATCGCTCCATAAATAAAGGCGCTACATGGTCGCTTATACACAAGTTTACAGAAGGACAGGAGCATGAAGTAGTATTATGGGCGCCGCATGATCAAAGCTTTTTGTATGCACTCGAAAATGTTGATGGCGTTAAAACATCTGTTTATAAAATACAGGGTGCAACAGTAACGGAGTTGAATAATTCAGCGCCGCTTGCTTCTTTCGAACCCATACAATTTAAAGGCGTGCTTGAAAAAGGGAAAACAAAATTGTATGCATTGTTGCCTGAAGGTGACTTGTATAAATCTTCAGATTTTGGAAAAACATGGACTTATGAAAACACAATTCCCGAAGATCAATCAGCGAATGTAATCGGCGTTTCCATTTTAGACAGCAATAAAATTATTTTAGGCGGTGTTCCTAATTGTTACCGAAGTTTAAATGGTGGTATAAGTATGTCTTTAGTAAATGACTGGAGTGAATATTATGGCAACGTTGCAAACAAATTACATGCTGATATAAGAGATATTTATTTTTTCAAAAGAAAAAACGGAACTGAATTCGGAATTGTTCTGTGTGATGGCGGTGTGTTCCGTTCTGATGATTACATGAACACCGTACACAATATTGGTTTAAAAGGATTGAACATTGGAGAATTTTATGATGTGCTTGCAGATCCTACCGATGCTTCATGGTTGTTTGGCGGATCGCAAGACCAGGGCTTTCAGCGAACATCAGATTTATCTTCGCAGGGCGCTGTTGATTTTACTCAAGTTATTTCCGGTGACTATGGTCATTTTCAGCTTACAAGAAATCATCAAACATTGTGGACAGAATATCCCGGCGGCCAGATATTTTATTATTACAATTCGCATGGTGGTCTGTCAAACAGCGGTTTTGATATGCCCGGAACATTTTTGCCTGAAGTAGGATGGATCCTTCCTACTGCGCCTGTTTATCCTGCGAGTCAAAATAAAATTTTTATTGCCGGTGGAAATTTAAATGGTGGCGATGGTTCGCATTTGGTAAAACTTACAGGCGGCACTTCATCTCCTTACAACATTACGGCTTCACAATTCAATTATGACTTTAAATCAAATTCAGATGGCAATGGCGGCATTTCTGCAATCGGCACTACGCCTTTAAATAGCAGCCGTATTTATGTGGCAACTGAAGACGGAGAATTTTTCTATTCATCAAACGGTGGTTCATCATGGAGCAAATCTTCAACATTTAACGGACCCGGTACATGGTATTTATATGGCAGCACTATTTATGCTTCAAAGCTTAAACCTAAAGTTGTGTATTATGCAGGAAGCGGATATTCAAGCCCGGCAGTTTTTAAATCAAATGATGGTGGTGTAAGTTTTAAACCAATGATAAATGGTTTGCCGCCAACTTTAGTGTATGATTTAACTGCCAATGCTGATGAAACTTTATTGTTTGCTGCAACAGAGGCGGGACCTTATGTTTATTTAGTTGCGGATACAACATGGTATTCTTTCAGCGGCGGGATTGCACCGGTAAATGTTCCTTACACTGCAGTTGATTACGATAGTTCAACCAATACTGTACGTTTCGCTACTTATGGTCGCGGCATTTGGGATTTTAAAATCACATCACAACCTGTTATTGCAATGGCCGAAAATAATTCAGGGTTAGCATTAAATACAATTGTGTTTCCAAACCCCATTGCAAAAGGTTCAGCAATAAACATACAGATGCCTAAAGCGTCAAAATATATATTTAGTTTATACAATGCTGAGGGAATATTGTTGCGGCAAATACAGGCTGCAGGCAATTATAAAATGCCCACATCAAACCTTGCAAGTGGCACTTATATTTATTTAATTGAAGAGAATGGCAAACGCAGTTTTGGAAAATTAATTATCGAATAAGATCATTAATCGTTATCCAAAATCTTCTGCGCGATCTCTTCCAGCATATCTCTGTTATCATGCACGTATGTTAATCCTGCCTGGTAAAGATTATTGATGTTTTCCGGGGTTGCTTCATCCATTTCAGAACATGCTTCTTTTAAACCTGGTTCAAGCCTGTAATAATTTTTTTGATTTTCTGCTTCCAGCGTAAGATACATTTGCGTTAATTGATACGCCACTGTTTCTGAGTTACCGCTCATTAAAATATCAATTACAGGTTCAAGCCATTTTATTTCACCTGCATGTTTAAAATCATCATAATGATATTGTTTTTTAACGGAGCCTGTTCCCATAGAAACAATGATCATGTCTGCAGCCGTTGGCTTATCTTTTTTTGATGGATCGTTAAAGAGCTTTGAGAAGTTCAATTTTCTTGCTTCAGCATATGCGCACAATGCAGGATTATTTGCGAACATGCCGCCATCTACCAATGAGAAACTTTGTTTGTTTACGGATTCAATATGAGCAGGAGAGAAGTAGGTGGGCGCAGCCGATGTGGCTCTTGCAACATCTCTTACATAAAAATTAAAGATATTGTCTTCACGTGCATCAGCACTGGTAAAAAATATTGCTTTGCGGTCTGTGATCTCGTAAGAAGTTATAAGACTTGGCTTGATGAGTTTATCCAGCGTCGTATCACCAAAATAAGTATTAAGCAATTCATACAATGCGTCCTGCGAATATTTCTGATGCAATATGCCCCCAACGCTTGAAAG
>DASZUY010000155.1:0-5662 GCA_035547495.1 Parafilimonas sp.
ATTACCATTAACGCAAAAGGGTGACATATTTAGTGACTTCGTTGGTATGTCTACAAACGTCATGATGATAATTTGGAATAAATTATCAATAACTTATAGAATAGGAAAAGAAAAAAAAGTCATCTCAAAACTATATAGAAATGAGTTTGAAGAAGCATTCAAACAAATCAAAAGATTAAGTGATATACAAATAAATGTTACGTATAAATAATTTGAATGACTATTCCTGTTAAACAAAGCCAATGCACAACAGCTGCATTTGTGAAAAGCATGGCTTCACCAGCAATATTTGTACAATAGTAATTCTTATTATCTTTTGTTCAAGCCGACATTACGCTATTCAACATTTGTAATTATCTTCAACTTTAGTTTTTCAATTAAGCATTTATACCGGCTGACCAAGTTCTATTGCTATGCCTTAAACATTGGTTGCTATTTACTCAAACCTCCTATAAACTCATAGCTTGACAAAATTCTATAAAAATGAAACTTATTTTTTCAATCACCTTTTTTCTTTTTCTTTTCACTAACTCCTTTGGACAGAATAAGATTTATTTTTTCAATCAAACGGGCAGACCAGTATGGATTCAAAAAAGAACTATTCTTGAAATAGGCTCTTTTCCTTACGTTCTTGATACAAGTAAATATACCCTTCAAAATATCCCGATTGACACAAAAGATGCGGCTATTTTAAATGTTGTAGTCGTTCCTTCAAAAGGTGTGTATGGAACCGCTGATGGGATTTATTATCTTTTCAAAGAAAATGACACTGTAATAATAAAACTGAGTAAAGAGAATCAACCTTTAATTACACATATAAGCTCTGCAACACGAACGAAAGAGTTGGCTTTCCCACTTAAGTTAGTAGATAGACTGAAAATTTCACCTTTCTATGTATTGGAAAGAAAAAATTTAGCACTGCTCCAATTAATATACAGCTCAGAAATTTCACTTGAAAAACGCGACCACCTTATTGACAGCATAACAAGACCGTATATAAATACTGCAAAAGAGTTTTGCATAAATAATAACATCAACACAGAAATAGGTGAATTGTATCAACATCAATTTGAAGGAATGCTTATATACTATAAGTTAGGAGCATACAACGATAAATACAAATACAAAAATGAAATAAACAATTTTTATAAAGACTCTTTAATCAAATGGTCTGATGGTTTGGAATGTGAAAATTGTTCCAACATTCCATTTTACAACCTGGCAATGCATTTAATTTATACATTAAGATTTAAAAATCTGGATGCAAACAAGTTTTTGGATACGGTTTCTTCTACTACACATGGATATTTAAAGAATTTTATTTTATCGCGTTATGTAAATGACAAAATAGAAGAAACTAAAACTCCCGAAGCTTTATTAAATAGTTATGACAGCCTTTGCAATGAAAACGCGTATAAAGAAATTGTTCACAATAATTATATTCTTCATAATAGTTTTTCAAAAAATGATTCTGATTTAGCAGTACTACTTAACAGTGATAAAGTAAAAACGGGTTTCAATCAATTAATCTCCAGATTTAAAGGCAAAGTGATATACATAGATTTTTGGGCAAGTTGGTGCAAACCATGTATTGAAGAAATTCCTTTTTCTCATAAGCTTTTCGAAAAAATTGCAGACAAAAACATTGTTATGCTTTACGTATCTATTGATACTGATTTTGACAGTTGGAAACAAGCGTCTGAAAGATTTGGAATAAGCAATGAGCATAGTTATGTGCTTGCAAATTATGGGCAGGACAAGCTATCTAAAAAGTTTAATCTCAACACAGTTCCGATATATTTTATCATTGACAAGACTGGAAGAATTATTAACGCCGACGCAAGCAGACCTTCTGAGCAAGATACTTATAACCAATTAATGAAGTTTGCAAATGAATAAAAGAAACAGCAGCCAACAAAGGCATCATATTTAAAGCAATTTTAAGAGTGATTGAATAATATATTATGAAAGTTATTACATACATATTTCTTTTTATCGGTTGGTGTCTTGAGGCTGACCAATAGTGAAAAAGTATAACACTAAAACTTTGATGACGATTGATGAAATATTTTTTTGAATTGCGTGTAATAGCGTGAATCTTTGCGTTGGTGACATCCCTGATACAAACTTCAACTTCTATCATAAATGACTGGGACATTATCACAAATAATTACTTTAACATCATTTGGTAACGACTTTTTATTTGACGGCAGACTGAAAATTCACAACAATTTTTATCTTTCGATAACATACAGGACAGGCCAATAAAAGGAACTACAGGCTGGAAAAAATATGAGATCATTTTAGATGTGCCAAACGAAGCTTCTAATATCGCCTTCGGTGCTTTATTAAATGGAACAGGACAAATCTGGGTTGATAATGCACACTTTGATATCGTTGATAATTCTGTTCCAACAACCGGTCAAAGGAAACAAGATTAATGTATGTTTTAAATACGATAACGCGTATCTCCGTTGTGTGTAAACCCAAAATGATTTCGCATGGAACTGTATGGACAAAAAAGCAGTAGCATTCCTCAAAAGATTGTTATTCACTTGATAGAAATTGCATTCATCTGGTTCTCTTACTGGATTTTGTTTCAGAAAGGTGGAAGCTGGTGCGAAAATTATTTACATATTCATAATGCTGTAAAAGGATTTGACAGAAGGATAATTATTTTTTCCTTTAATATAATTACCTTTTTAAGACTTGCTTACATGATGTTCTTTTTATTAAAAAGAAAAATTCCCTGGCAGGAAGCCGTAAACATTCCTTTTGCTTTTGCGCTTTATTTTGTTGGTTATGCTTTATTTGTTTTGCCGGTTGGTCTTTCTATCGACGCGCTCGACTACTTTGCGATTGCATTATTTATTACAGGCTGTGTTTTAAATACCGGTGGTGAAATTTTAAGAAACACCTGGAAGCAAAAACCACAAAACAAAGGGAAACTTTACACGAAAGGCTTTTTTAAATATGCGCGGCATATAAATTACTTTGGTGATATATTATGGGTAACTGCTTATGCCATAACAACAAGAAACTGGTATGCTGTTTCCATACCCATTTTTCTTTTCTGTTTTTTTGCTTTTTATAATGCTCCAAAGCTTGACAAATATCTAAGGACTAAATATGGTGATGCTTTTGAAGATTATGCTAAGACAACTAAAATGCTCATTCCCTTTATTTACTAACGACAGACAACATGCTACCGGCAACCGAAATAAATTCTTCTATCGGTTGGTGTCTCACCAACCGAAAACTAAGAAGTAAATTATAAATACATCTTCAGCAATCACGCTCACAAATCCGGAAAGTAAAAACGATAAGTCATCCTCTACGCTATTTCGATGGTTGCCGCATTGAGCCCTGAACTTGTCGTATTTAGACCACATCAAATCCGGAATGAATTCCATCTTTGTATAGTTAATAAAATCAAACTTAACAGCGTTATGAAAAATCTATTCAAAAGAAATAACTCTTTCAGATCAGTGCTACTGGTTGCGATCATTGTATTTGCCGCGTCCAGATCAAACGGGCAACAACTAAAACCTGATGACAGTGGTTATGCCCCTGTTAACGGAATCAAAGTTTATTACGAAGTATTTGGGAAAGGTGATCCGATCGTTTTACTGCATGGCGCTTTTTATACAATTGATTTGAACTGGGGTCAATTGATCCCTGAACTATCAAAAACCCGTAAAGTAATTGCCCTTGATATGCAGGGACACGGGCATTCGCCCTATTCAGACAGAAAATTGTCGATGACTACTTTAGCCAGTGATGTGGCAGGTGTAATGGATTACCTGAAAATTGACAGTGCTGATGTAGCAGGCTATAGTATGGGTGGCTCAGTGGCTTACCAGTTTGCTGTACAAAACCCAACGCGGTTAAGAAGATTAGTGATCATTTCTTCAACCTATAAAACCGATGGCTGGCTGCCGGCAGTAAGCAGTGCATTAAAAAATTTAAAGCCTGAATTTTTTGATAACACACCTTTACAAGCCGCGTACGATGCAGTAGCACCCGATAAAACAAACTGGAGAAAGTTTTTAGCGCAAATGTTTGCTTTCGCTGCGGAGCCATTCAATGTGGGCGACTCCAATATTGCTAAAATTGCTGCGCCTGTATTAATTATATCCGGCGACAATGACGGACTGAATAAAGTTGAATTGATGAAAACGTATGCATTGCTGGGAGGTGGTGTTTCGGCAGATTTGCAACCAATGCCAAAATCGCAATTAGCTATTGTTCCTTCGAAAGGGCATGTAAGCCTGATGCTGGACATCCAAACAATACTAAAATATATGAATGACTTTTTGAAGTAGCGGCAAGCGTGGAAACTTAATACTGCGATATACCGACAGCAATACGCAACAAAAGCAGGAACTGCTAACGTTACTTCTCACTTACGTCTTCAGCAATGCGGAAAAAAATGTAGCCTCAATATGAATAATGAGATGCTAATAATGAATACAATTGAATTGAAAGTTGAAGCAGGCGAAGAAAAACCATTTTGAAACTACATCAGTCTTCCAGGGCTACTGATTCAGCCGGTATTATAAACAAAAAATTTCAACTTGCATATTAAAACCAATTCTATATGATTAACCAAAATCAACTGCAGGAATATTATAACCTGCGCTCAAAAAAATTCTACGATCCCAAATTTGAAGACCTGACACAAAATGAACTCAGGAGGTTAGAAACCTCGGTAGGTTTTAAGTTTTGGAAACTTGTTAAATCCATACCGGTAGGCAACACCATTAAACGATCGTTGCAGGTGAAGTAATTTTGTCTTCGCAATACTATCACATACAAACTCCTGCTGGTGCAATACCAGCAGGAGTTTGAAATCACAACAGCATAAATAAAATTATTTTACAGAAACAGGTACCATGAGATTTTCCCATTCAAGCGCAAACCCTTTTCCGTTTATTACAAACTTCATCCGTTCGTTAAAGGCAGAAGATTTTTGTGGTTTTACAGTTACTCTTAATACATCATTGGCGGGGTCTTCCGTAGTGCTTTCATCTTCTTTTACGCCCCATTGACCGGTTTTTGAATTAAAGATAATTACCCACTCTTTTTCACCCGGAATAGCATATAAACTATATTTTCCTGCCGGCAGCTTTTTACCTTCCACCATTATGTCTTTACTGGTTGTAAATAAAGTGGCCTCGTTGGCGCCTGCTCTCCAAACCTTATCGTAAGGAACCAATCCGCCCCATATCTTTCTTCCCTTTACGGCAGGGCTGCTGTAATCAATAGTAATAGTAGCACCATTAACAGTGCCGGTAGCAGTTGCAGGAGGACTGGGTCTTTTTGATTTATCTTCCTGTGACCAAAGAAGTGTTGTAACGAGTAATGCGAACACGGTTAAAAGCAACTTTGCGTTTATCATTTTTTTCATGTCTCAATAATTTATTGTTTTAAAATTAGAATATAAAAGTAATGATTAATCACTGCCAATTGTCTGACATTGGTGTATTGTTACCAATATAAGGTTGCTGTATTCATAAATAGAATTTGTATTACCCGGAAATAGAACAACCGGAACAATTTTATGCGATCATAAATCAGTTTTTGATGACACCTCTTACAAGTGTAAAGTAATGCGGCTAACTTCTTTTCTTTAATTTGTACAAGAGAATAGGTTCATTTA
>DASZUY010000156.1:0-27866 GCA_035547495.1 Parafilimonas sp.
TAGAAAGTGTTTGCGCTAATGCAAGATTTTCGCCGGCGAGCAAAAACCGGATATGTGCTTCACGCATTCTGTCGAACGGGTCTTTACCTTCGGGTGTAATATGTGCAAAGTATCCGCGTTCAAACATATCAGCAGAATGGGCAATTGCAACTTTTTGTAATGCTGTATCTGGTTTTAAAGTATCAAGCCCAACTTTTCTTCTTTCCTTATTTACCAATACTAACATTTCAGCTTCAAGGTCTGGTCTTTCTTTAAAATGATCTGTTTTAAAAGGCAGCTTAACAATTTCGTTGCTCTTTGGTTCAACTGTTAATTTATTAATGCCTTTATCAACAGCTTTATCAAAAACAGGTGAAAGTTTTCCATTTAACCACTCAACTTGTAAAGCAAAATCATTTGCTATCTTACTATCCCGAGCTGTACTTACAATATTTTGTGATAAAGGAAAAGCAAGCAATAAAGCAGAAGCAATAACTGCATAAATCAATCCTTTTAAAAAACCAGGTATCATGCCTGCAGCCTGGTTGAGTGTGCTGTGATGAACTTGTTTTGGCGTAACACGTAAAACTTCATTGATGACGAATGATATAATTATTCTTGCTAAAATGATGGTAAGGATAAATGAAAGCGGTGTAATCCAAATGCCAAGTGACGAAAAATACCGTTCAAAAAAAATTTCTGTGTAAGGATAAAAAACAAATCCCGCTGCAACGCTTGCAAGCCAGCCAAGCAATTCTAAACTTCCAAGTAAAAAACCTTTATTCCATCCGCGCCAAACAGCAAGAAGTATAATAATAATTAAAAATACATCCACCCAATTCATTGTTCTTCAAAAGCAAAAATTGTACTGAATAAAAAAGCCTTCGCCAAAAGGCAAAGGCTTTATCAAGGAGAAACACAAAACGCTATTTACTTTTATTGCCTGTATTCCAATCTACATCATTTAGTTCTTCATCGCCAATGCGTGTATTTTTTAAATTTTCTTCGTTTTTTTCAGGTGTACCGTCACCCATTGAAGATCTTCTTTGCTGATCGGACTGATTTTTTATATTCTCTGTATTTAAATTTTCTGAAGATTGGTTTCTACCAGTTTTACCTTCTTCATTTTTGTTTGATGCTGGCTGACTGCCAGTTGTTCCCTGCCAGGATTTCTCGGTTTGGGCAGAGCCGGCTTCGCTGCTCATACCTGTTCCTTTATTGCTTTTATAATTTGATGTGTTCGATTGTGATGAACCATACATTTTATCATTACCGGTGTTTTGACTCATCTCGCTCATTTTGTTTTTTTCATTGGAGCTTTCGTTAACATCCTGTTCAGCACTTTGATTTTTCATCTTGTTCATGTCGGATGGATTGTTTGTTTTCATATAAAATA
This sequence comes from Parafilimonas sp., assembly GCA_035547495.1. GTDB lineage: Bacteria > Bacteroidota > Bacteroidia > Chitinophagales > Chitinophagaceae > Parafilimonas. The sequence goes on from DASZUY010000156.1 coordinate 1,376, forward strand.
TTTTATGATTAACAATACCATTAAAAACACAAATAACAAGCCACTATCATTCAAAACCCTGAACATTAACTGCAAGTACAACAAGAGATTTAATTGTTGCGGCACTTCCTCAATTTCTTAACAAGCGTTCGCTTATTTTTGCAGCCTTTGTAAGATGATGAAAGAGTTTAAGCGATATTTAATTACTGCGGCTTTGCCTTACGCCAATGGTCCGGTGCATATTGGTCATTTGGCGGGATGTTATTTGCCTGCTGATATTTATGTTCGATATTTAAGAGCGCAAAAAAGAGATGTAAAATTTGTTGGCGGAAGTGATGAACATGGTGTGCCCATCACTATTCGCGCAATGAAAGAAAATACAACGCCGCAAGCGATAGTTGATAAATATCATGCGATCATAAAACAAAGCATGGAGCAAATGGGAATTTCGTTTGATATTTATTCACGAACATCCAATCAAATTCATCATAAAACGTCGCAGGATTTTTTCCTTAACTTATACAACAAGGGTTTGTTTGAAGAAAAAGAAAGTGAACAATATTTTGATGAGAAAGCAAATATTTTTTTAGCTGACAGATATATTATTGGCACTTGCCCTGTTTGCGGAAATCCGAATGCTTACGGTGATCAATGCGAACGCTGTGGTTCTTCTTTAAGTCCGGATATGTTGATCAATCCGCGCAGTGCTTTAAGTGATGCAACGCCCATCAAGAAAAAAACAAAGCACTGGTATTTTCCTTTACAAAATTATGAAGCTTTTTTAAAGCAATGGATTTTAGAAGAACATAAAGATTGGAAGAATAATGTTTATGGTCAATGCAAGAGTTGGTTGGATAACGGTTTGCAATCAAGAGCAATGACGCGTGACAGCAACTGGGGAATTAAAGTTCCGTTGCCTGATGCAGAAGGAAAGGTTTTATATGTTTGGTTTGATGCGCCCATTGGTTACATCAGTGCAACAAAAGAATTGCTGGATAACTGGAAAGATTACTGGTATCAAAACGATACGAAGCTTGTTCATTTTATCGGAAAAGATAACATCGTTTTTCACTGCATTATTTTTCCTGCCATGTTGCATGCACATGGAGATTTTGTGTTGCCTGAAAATGTGCCTGCCAATGAATTTTTAAATATTGAAGGCGAGAAAGTTTCCACTTCACGCAACTGGGCAGTTTGGGTTGATGAGTACTTAAAAGATTTTCCGGGTTGCGAAGATGTGTTGCGTTATGTGCTTTGCAGCAATGCGCCCGAAACAAAAGACAATGATTTTACATGGAAAGATTTCCAGGAAAAAAATAATAGTGAACTCGCCAGCATTTTTGGAAATTTTGTGAATCGAACATTTGTGCTGATGCATAAATTATGCAACGGCAAAGTTCCAAAGCTGCATGAAGATGTGATAGATGATTTAGATAGAAAATTGATCCAGGAAATTCAAAATTCAAAAGTAAAAATTCAAAATTCTATTGAAGAGTTCAAGTTTCGCGAAGCATTGTTTGAAGTGATCGACCTTTCCCGCAAGGGCAACAAATACATGCAGGAGAAAGAGCCGTGGAAGAAAGCCTCCCCCAGCCCCTCCGGTGGAGGGGAGATAGATCCACACGCTCAAAAGTTAATAGATAATTGCCTGCATTTATGTTTACAGCTTACTGCAAACCTTGCAATTCTCATCAATCCATTTCTCCCATTCACTGCAAAAAAAATGTTGCACATGATGAAGGTGGTGGATAAAATTTTAAATTGGGAAAATGCAGGTTCCATAAAATTGTTGAGTGTTGGTTACAGTTTGCGTGCACCGGAAATTTTATTCAGAAAAATTGAAGACAAAGAAATAGAAGCACAAATTCAAAAATTAAAAAGCGGATTAGTGAAAAAAGAAGAAGCTGCAAGCAACAAGCCACAAGCTTCAAGCGATGAAAGCCTACAGCTTGCAGCGTATAGCTTAAAGCCCGTTATTCAATACGACGATTTTGCAAAGCTTGATTTGCGTGTTGGTAAAATTTTATCAGCAGAAAAAGTTGAGAAAGCAGATAAATTATTAAAGCTTGAAATTGATTTAGGTTTTGAAAAACGTACCATTGTTTCAGGCATTGCACTGCATTTTAAACCAGAAGAAATTATTGGAAAGCAGGTTGTAGTTGTTGCTAATCTTGCACCGCGAAAAATGCGTGGCATTGAAAGCAATGGAATGATATTAATGGCGGAAAATGCAGCAGGCAAATTAATCTTTGTAAATCCAGATGAAGATACAGATGCAGGAAGCGGAGTGAGTTAATATAATAAGCCTAACATGTTTTAAAACCTGTTAGGCTTATTGAAATATTATTTTACAATCAGTATTCTCCTGCTCAACCCGGTTAAGTTATTTTTAATAAAATAAATTCCTGTTGCATAAGTTGAAACATCAATTGTTCCATTCTCATCAATTTGCTTACTCAATAAAGTTTTTCCAAACTGATCAATCAATGTATAATTCGCCTTAGTACTGCTACGTATATTCACAGCATTTTTTGCAGGGTTAGGAAATACAGAAAATGTGTTATCCGTTTTTAATGTTTGCGTTGCAATATTTAAAGGTGCATTCTCTGCATCTGAAAAGTTATTGCGATAATTAAGGTTTATAATCCAGAAATCGTTGCTGCCACGACTTACATCTGTTTTATTTCCATAAATATTTCCCCATGTGAAGCCACCAATAATATATTTATCTTTTGTGATCTCTTTTACGCTGCGCAAGTTATCATCACCATCACTGCCAACATCTTTATTCCATGCAATGGTGCCATTTGCATTCATTTTTACAAGCCAATAATCAAATCCGCCCCAGGAATTTTCATCCTTATCACTTGATATTGGAGAAGAAGATTGTCCTCCTAAGATAACACCGCCATCCATAGTGTTTTCTATGGTTTGACCATAATCATCACTAAGACCACCGATTGTTTTATTAAACTGGATGGCGCCATTCCTGCTCAACTTTACTAACCAATAATCAAATCCGCCATGTATATTTTCTGTTTTATCACCAGACTTATTTGATATAGAGGCGCCAAATAAAGCATAACCGCCATCAGCAGTTTGAACTACACTATTCACGTAATCATCTGCGCTGCCACCCGCTGTTTTATCCCATTGCTTAATTCCGTTTTTGTTCAATTTAACAGCCCAGTAATCATTTGCGCCGCGGTTATTTTCAGATTTTTCACCCGAAATATTTGAATTGGATAGACCCACTGCAATATATCCTCCATCAGAAGTTTGAATAACATCATTCACAAATTCATCTCCGCTTCCACCTAAAGTTTTATCCCATTGCTTATTTCCGGATCCGTCTAATTTGATGAGCCAGAAATCAAAACCTCCTCTGCTATTTTCAGATTTATCGCCCGAAATATTCGAATTAGACATACAGCCTATAATGTAACCCCCATCTGTTGTTTGCTGCACCGAATTGCAAAACTCGTACTGATCGCCACCCAAAGTTTTTTGCCATTGAATATTTCCATGTTGGTCAAGCTTTATGACCCAGCAATCAAATACACCTTTACTGTTTTCTGTTTTTTCGCCTGAAATATTAGATTGAGAATTTCCTGCCAGTATATAACCGCCATCTGCTGTTTGTTGTACTGCAAGGCACTCATCTATATCCGATCCGCCAAGTGTACGTTGCCATTGTATGTTTCCCGTCCTGCTGAGTTTTACAACCCAATAATCATCAATACCACGATTGTAGTCTGTTTTATCACCTGAAATATCCGAGTATGATCTGCCCGCGGCAATTAATCCACCATCGGTTGTTAACCATATACCACCTAATTCATCATCGCTGTTACCACCAATAGTTTTTTGAGGACCTATTGTAAACTGCGAATAACCTGCAATAGTTACTACGCATAAAAAGAGGAATAAAATTCTTTGTTTCATAAAAAAGATTTTACAAGTGAATAAAAATTATTTGAGCAAGCTATTTGTTGATTGCACTAAAGTCAATAGCTAATTAACCGTATGCTTATTTGGTTTTGTAACTTAATGTTTAAAGAAAGTAAGCTATTACCGTAAAATCATTTCTTCCATTTTGGTGATGACTGTTTTATCGCCGGTAAGATGTTTGGGTTTTTGATGCGCAGTGCCTGCAACACTGCTTTGGTTTACCAGGTGCAGTGTAACACTTACCAGAGTGTCGCCCGTAGCGAATGATGCAGTGCTGCTGTCTGCAGGCTGTTGCGCAATCGCAGTTATACAGCTCGTAATTAAAAAAGCAATTGAGAAAAGCAGTTTCATTGTTGTTTCATTCGAAGTGAATTGTTGCAGTTATGATTTGCTCTTAGCCTTCAACATAATTCCTAACCGAATTCCGAAATAATGAATATGGTCTTTTTCATCTGAACCAGGAGAAATATTTGTTATTCCAAAATTGTAATTAGCAGCCAAATAAAATCCGCCACTGAATTGGTAACCAGCTATTGCATTAATGCCTGCATCAAAACCTTTGTAGTCGTCTACAGTTTCATCACCACCAAATTTTAATTTTCCGCTTTCATGCTCTCCCATGCCCGTCATTTTATATCTTCCTGACAGTGCTATATTAAGTGACGGACCAGCGCCAATAAAAAATTTACCTTTGGCAGAATGCGTGTTATAAACAAAGTTTAATGGCAGCTCTAAGTAGTTGATGGTTGTTTTATATTTAAAGTCTTCATCCGGCACGCTCAGGTCACCACCTTTTTGTGTAAAATTCAATTCAGGTCGAAAACTGAAATCTTTTCCCATACTCATTGATTCAGTTACTCCCACAGTAAATCCAACATGTGTGTCAGATGTTAATGTAATACCATCTGCTTTTGCTTTGATGCCGGAAAATGTTGCACCTGCAGAAATACCGAAAGCATTTTGCGCTTTGGAATAATTCATCAATAAAATTAAACTGATGAATAAGTAGATTGTTTTTTTCATAATAATTAATTTAATGATTAAAGAATTTTTTTGTAAACATATCTCTGAGAAAGTGTTGTTATCAATATGCAGTTGATAACTGGGCTGAATGAATTTATACTTTGCAGTTACTTGTTTATGGTTTTACAATCATGCATACAAAAACTATAAATCCAGTTTTATACCTATAGAATAAATTCTTCCTTTTACAAACGACGTGTTGGACAAATCCTGGTTATTTTTCAATAGCAGTTCTGCTTTTTTCTTATTGTGCTTTGCAATAAATGCCAAAGGAATGCCTGCGGCGATTGCACACCCACCTGTGAGAGTCCAGGCACTTCCGTCTGAATAATTTTTATGAGATGACCAGTCACCAAATCCTCTTAAAGAAAGACCTGCGCCTATACCAACAAGCGTTAAACCACCAATCACTAAAACCGTGCTTAGTGTTTTTTGTGATTTGCTCTGAGCAAGAAGCTGCTTTGCAAGTTCAGCGTTCGAAGCCTGTAGTTGCACTTGTTGTGCGAATGATGCAATACAAACCAGTAACAAAAATGTTGTTATAGTTATAATCTTTTTCATGATTATTAATTTTAAACAAGTGAGAATTATATTTTGATTTATACCAAGCTATTATTTGATGCATTACAAGTCAATTCGCATTTAACAGTTATCAGTCTGCGTTTAATACATGTACAGTTTAGGGCGATAACAAAACTTGATTTATTGAGAATCTTTAACCGCAATTATTATTGCAAATCATATTGCCATAGCTTGTTAAAAGGAGAAATACCATTACCGATATATTTAAGAACGTTTTTATTTGAACGAAGCTTAAACCCGGCGTTTATTATTTTGATATTTTGAGATTCTATTTAACAGAAAATATTGTAACACCTCATTGTTGGAATTAAGATTGGTTGTATTTATTAATAACAATTTTATTCGATAGCAGAAATAATTGATGAAGCTTTATCTACATCAAGCGATACCAAATAATAATAAGCCTGCTTAAGCTGAGATTCAATATTCTTATTGCTTTTATATTTTACCCGCAAAGAATACCATTTATATATCAATTGCAGTTCTGTTGCTGTATAAGTAACCCCTGTATAATGTTGAATTGTTTCTAAAAAATCGAATTGAAATTCATTAGTAGGTTCAATCATTGTACCTTCTCCAAAATCATTCCATGTAATTAACTGCATGTAGGGCAGATTGCTGTTTTTTGCAAGATCAAGTGTTGCCTGTAATGTGGCTGTTCCGTTATGATCAATAGTAAACAAATTATTTCCCCATCCTCCCTGAGCATAAAAATCTTTAAAGCCTGGATATGCACATGCAAAAGCTGTTTTTAAATTGGGCGCTCGGTTTTGGTAATAGTTTTGTAAGCCGGAGAGATAATCTGAGTATACCCAGGAAAATTCACCACTTCCTGCACGTCCTGTAACATCACCCTGGTACCATAATGACAGCAGTGTTGGTTGTTGAGAAAGAGCAGAAAACGTGCGCAACCATTCATCTTCCGTTTTCATTACTTGTGGACCAAAACAAATCACCAGTGGTTTGTTGTTTATTCTGATATAATAACTGCTGTCAAAATAATTTTCCTGCAAATAAGTGAAATCCTGTTGTGCAGCAGGTACAGTATCGGTTCCTGCAATTGCTTTTACATTTTTGAGTGTTGCATCTTCATAGCACACGGCAAATTGTAACCCTGCTGTTGGTATATGATTAAAGAGCGAATCGGTATTTCTTTTTATAAGGGGATAATCATAAACATTATGTGTGCCGTACCAGTCAACAATTACACCGTCAATACCCGCATATTTCATTAATAAAGTATGGTAATCTATTACATCAGGATCTGAACTTGCATAAGGCCCTATTAAAGGATAAAACCAGGATGCGATTTGCCTTTTACCATTTGAAATAATTTCCGGGTTTTCGTTTGCCATCGTCCAATGTGAGCCCCATTTCCCGTCTGGTGAAGTGGCTGGCGTTTCAAACCATGGCATATAATGAACATAAACTTTTTGCGTATTCGTTTTGGTTACCGCTTTTGGAGGTAATACAGTTATTGATATAGAACTATCACCACTTCCCCCGGTTGGAGGAGGCACACTGTTTTTCTTGCATGCAAAAAGAAGCGTTACAGTATAAATAAAAACTAAAGCTGATCTTTTCATCATAGTTTTTATACATAAAACTAAAATTGTAATCCCTCAAAAGAATTATTAAATTTATAAATGATTAATATCATTTGATAATTTATTCACTTTGATTAACAGCTTGGCATTCGCTTTCAGGATATAAACCAATAAAGGCAATTTATTAAACCAAACAGGTAGCTTATCGTTACTGCTATCGGGAGAGCTTACCTGTGTTTTAAATTTAATAAATGAATTTTTGCGCACAGAAGAAACAAGGTCTTTATTTCTTAAGACTGATGTTGGTGATATTTATTGCTTGCGCCTGTTCTTCCATCTGCGCGCAACAAAACAAAATAGACAGCTTAAAAAATCTTATTGCAAAATCAAAAACTGATACTGGGAAAATTGATCTATATGAAAAATTAGGTGATGCATATCGCAATGCTAGAAAAATGGATTCGTGCATTTCATCTTTTGAGCTTGCGCTGGCAATAAATGAGAAAAATAATTACTCCCTGCAACATCAATGCTGGGATATGGCAGCGCTTGATTATATATTATATGAGATGGGTAACTATACCGAATCATTGAAGTACACATTTGACCATTTAGCACTAAGCAAAAAAATAAATGATACAGCGCAGATCGGCGGGGCATACCTTGTCTTCGGACACGATTATAGAGAATTAGGAGAATACAGATTGTCACTCGACAATTATTTTAAGGCATATCATTTTTGGGAAATTTTTCATAAAGGCAGACATGAGCCACCAGATAACACTTTCACAATTCTATGTATAAGTCAAGTGTATCTAAAAATGAATAAAATAGATTCTTCTATAGTATATGCACACCAGGGCTATAAATTGGGAAAAGAAGCTTCGAATGGTGGGTACATCCTTCTTTCTGAAAGATTATTAGGAGATATCAATTCTGCAAAAGGCGATGAAGAAGCGGCTTTAAATTATTACAGACAATATATTCCCGATTTTGTAAAATATAAAGAGAGGAACAGAGACTTAGGTTTTGTTCTTAACAGCATGGCAGGCATATTTAATAAAAGGGGACAATATGATTCTGCAATTTTTTACGCGAAAAAATCACTCTCAAACGCACAGCAATATCAAGATCAGCAAAATATTTATACCGCGTCAAAAATGCTTTCTGAGTTGTACCAGGCAAAAGATAATGATGTAAATAATCATCACGTAAAAGAGCCACCAGATACTGCCGACATTTTTGCAAACGATAAAAAATGGGTTTATGGTGTCATTGTAGATAAAAAAGACGTTTATAAAAATATTGATAGCTTAAGAAGTTTGCTAAAAGCTGCAAATGATGACAATATAAAGTCACAGATATTGAAAGATCTGGGAGAACAATATATGCAGATCAATGAATACGATTCAGGAATAAATTGTGTACAAAAGTCATTGGAATTACTTCAAAAGAATAAAGACGCAGTAACAGCAGAATTAGACAGGTTAAAGTTTTTAAATTACAACACCTACATTACCGGAAATTATTTATTGTCCATCCAATATTCGCTGCAAATTGTAGAAATCTGCAAAAGAATAAATGATCCAAATGAAAGTGCATTCACCTTGACGCTTATCGGAACCAATTATGAAGGCTTAGGAGATTATAGAAAGGCGATTGATTATTTATTGCTGGGAAAAAAGGCGTTAGAAAGATATGAGTCTGGGCATTGGGCAATACAAAATCTTGCAGAAGTTTATTTAAAAATGCATATGCTGGATTCGGCTTTGTACTACAACCAGAAAGCTTACTACATCGCAGATACCGGGCATAATCAACAATACATGAAGGATTTTGCGATTCGCATTTTCGCGTTTATATATGCCGAACGTGGAGATGATGAATTAGCCTTCAAATATTTCAGGTTATTTATAAGCGATTTTTTTAAGTACGACCTGAACAACAGGGAAATTGGACATGCGTATCTTGGTTTGGCAAAGCTGCTTTTGAAAAATAACCAGGTTGATTCATCAATGTTCTACGCAAAAAGGGCGTTAACTGCAGCCACAAAATTCGATGACGCTGAATATGTCTATAATGCATCAAATTTTCTTTACGCATTGCACGACAGTTTAAATAATGAATCGGAAGCTTTCAAATATTTCAAGATTGCACAAGCTGCAAAAGACAGCATGGCAAGTATTGAAAAAATACGACAGATTCAAAACCTTGCCTACCAGGAACAGGTTCGCGAAAAAGAACAGGAAGAAGCAAATGCAAAAGAACGGGCACGAAATACTTTATTTATAATTATCGGTGCAACAATGGTTGCAATTGTGAGTTTTCTTGTTTGGAATCGTATTAGACAATTACGATTAAAACATAAAATGATCCTCGAACAAAAAGAAGCGGAGAAGCTGAAAGCAATAGACAGGATGAAGGAAAAATTCTTTACGAATATCACGCATGAATTACGCACACCGCTTTCATTAATTCTGTCACCTGCAGAATTTTATTTGCAACATCCGGAAGAATTAAAAGATCAGCATAAGTTTCTCGAAAGTGTTTATAAAAATTCAAATTATTTGCTGAACCTCATTAATCAACTGCTTGATATATCCAAACTTGATGCAGGCAAGATGAATGTTTCTCTTTCAAAGGGAAATTTTGGAAATTACATTGCAGGCATCGTAAGAACATTTGATGAAGAAGCAGAAAAGAAAAATATCAATCTTCATTTTGAAAATGATTTAAACGGCGATTATTTATTTGATGTTGAGCATTGGAAAAAAATAGTCAACAACCTTTTGGCTAATGCACTAAAATTTACGCCGGCAAAAGGAAATATTTTTGTAAGCCTTCATCCACTTTCCTCAACAACTGATGCAACAACAGTTGAATTTTCAGTGAAGGATACAGGAATTGGAATAAGCAAAGAACAACTTCCATTTATTACAGATAGATTTTACCAGGCAGATAATAATCTCACAAGAAAATATGAAGGTGCAGGCATTGGATTATCGCTGGTAAATGAGTTAGTAAAACTAATGAATGGCAAACTTGAAGTGCAAAGTGAAGAGGGGAAAGGCTCTGCTTTTACTATTACAACACAACTAACGTCTGCCAAAGGCAAAGATAATTTTCCTGACGTGCCCGTTCTTTCAGAAAGTATCCAGGTTACAAATATCAACACTACTAAAAAAGTTGCCGCTACCGTTGAAAATAAAAACGTGCCTGTGGTTCTTGTAACAGAAGATAATCCCGAATTACAAGGCTTTTTGCAAAACAGTATTCAATCATTGTATAAAGTCATCACCACATCAAACGGTGCAGAAGGTTTTGAAATGGCTTTGAGTGAGATGCCTGACGTGATTATTTCTGATGTGATGATGCCTGTGATGGACGGCTTTGAATTTTGTGATAAGATAAAAAATAATCCTGCGACATCACACATTCCTTTCATCATTCTCACTGCAAAAACTACTTATGAAAGCAAGATCGCGGGTTTGCAAAAAGGTGCTGATGACTATCTTACAAAACCGTTTAGTGTTGATGAACTCAGAACAAAAATCAGGAATATTTTAGACAGGCAAGACAAATTAAGAAAGCATTATATTGAACAACTCACCTCAGCAAAACCTTTGCCTTCAGCATCAGGAATGCAGGATGAATTTTTGAAAAAAACATATAAGATTATACAAGAGCATTTAGATGATTCCCAATTAAGCGTAGAATTTCTTGCAGGCAAAATGGCATTGAATGGTCATGCATTAAATCGAAAATTTTCGTCGTTGCTTGGTCTCACAACAAATGAATTAATCAGGCAGTTTAAAATGAAAAAAGCTGAGATGGAACATGAGATGCTCGAATTAGATGCTAAAGCGCTTCGCTCGCAAATGAACCCACATTTTATTTTTAATTGCCTCAATTCAATAAAAGCATTAATACAGAAAAACGAAGATGAAAAAGCCATTACTTACTTAACTACCTTTTCAAAACTCATCAGAACTATTTTTCAAAATGCAGATAAAAGAGAGATTACTTTATTCGATGAAATAGAGACGTGCCGTTTATATACAGAGCTTGAAAGTATGCGCTTCGGCAAAAAAATAAATTATCATTTTCATGTTGATTCAACTGCCGATTTAAAATCTGTAATGGTTCCTGCTTTAACTATTCAGCCTTTTATTGAAAATGCTATCTGGCATGGAATAATGCCTAAAGAAAGCAATGGAAATCTAAAAGTAAATGTTGAAAAAAATGATGGATTAGTTACATGCATTATTGATGATGATGGAATTGGCAGAGAAGTATCAATGCAAAATAAATTTAAAGGCAAAACATCATCGCATGAATCAAAAGGAGTACATCTTACACAAATACGACTTAATATAGATAACGCCTTGAATGAAAGAAATGCAACCGTAGAAATCATTGACAAAAAAGATGAAGCGGGCAAACCAAAAGGCACAACCGTAGTTCTTGTGTTTACTGAAGATTGATTGCTGTAGTTTCTGCAACCAGGCTCTAATTATTAATTAGTACGCACCTAAATACCAATTGAACTCTTTAAACTACAAAGTCAAACCAGTCAATCACAGAAAAAAAGTATTTACAGTTTCAGTATGGCATAACTTTAATTTTTGTCAGCTTAAAATGATCAGCACCATTATCATCGACGACGAGCAACATTGCATCAATTCTCTTTCTACTGACTTGGCCAAACATTGCCCTCATGTACAAATCCAGGCAACCTGCAATTCAGCGAAAGAAGGAATCTTTGCCATCAAAAAATTCAAACCACGATTGATTTTTTTAGATGTGGAAATGCCATGGATGAATGGTTTTGAAATGCTCGAAACATTTGACCACATTGATTTCTGCATCATCTTTACTACTGCATATGATAAGTTTGCCGCAAAAGCTTTTCGTATTAGTGCCGTAGATTATTTATTAAAACCCATTGATATTAACGATTTAAAAATCGCCGTAAAAAAAGCGGAAGAAAAAATACTTGCCTCAGAAGGCACTGTAAATATTCAAAACCTGTTACATAATATAAAGCAACCTTCGCAACAACAAAAAATTGCATTTCCGCAAAGAGAAGGCTATGAATTTATAGCAGCAGAAAATATTTTGTATTGTCATGCAGAAGGCGCTTACACATACATTCATCTTACAGGCAATAAAAAATTTCTTGTATCTAAAACATTAGGTGATGTTGAAGAAATGCTGCCATCAGATATTTTTATTCGCATTCACCATTCAATCGTTATCAATCTTCAGCACATCACCAATTTTATACGCTCCGATGGCGGCTACGTTGTAATGAACAATGGTGAAAAACTAATGGTATCAAAAGCAAGAAAAGATGCGTTGCTGCAGAGGCTTGGGCTTAAGAAAGATTGAATTTTTTTCCATCTTAATTTTTAAAGGATATACATTTACAGCTTAAACTTCAATTGCTGTTAATGCAATAAATTTTTTCCTTAAGAAAAGAAATATCATGAAGAATTTACCATTGAATCCAAAAATTTTTATTGAGAACAGGAAACGTTTTGTAAAAGAAATGAAGAATAAAAGCATTGCCATTTTCAACAGCAATGATGAAGTATCGAGTAATGCAGATGCTTTATATCGTTTTCAACAAAATACAAACCTGTATTGGCTTTGCGGCATTGAGCAGGAAGATACAATGGTGATTCTATATCCTGATAATCCCGATGAAAAATTTCGTGAAGTATTAGTATTGGTAAGACCTCTTGAGTTAAAAGAAAAATGGGATGGCAGAAGATTGCGTGCCGATGAAGCGAAAGAATTATCGGGTATAAAAACGATTGTGTGGTTAGACAGTTTAGATGCTTTATTGCAAAAATGGATTCACTCAGCAGACAATATTTATTTAAGTACAAACGAGCATGATCGTAAATCAACCAACTACGCAGCAACACGCGATTATCGTTTTGTGCAGGAAATGAAAGAGAAATATCCACTACATAATTATGAGCGCACTGCAAAGATCATGTTGAAGCTGCGTGCTATAAAAACGAGGTATGAGGTAGATGTAATTTCAAAAGCAATTGATATAACAGATAAAACGTTTCGCCGCTTACTTCATTTTATAAAACCAGGCGTAATGGAATATGAAATTGAAGCTGAAATCGTTCATGAGTTTTTACGCAACCGTGCAAAAGGTGAAGCTTATTCGAGCATTATTGCAAGCGGTGATCGTGCAAGAACGCTGCATTATGTTTTTAATAACGAAGAGTGCAAAGATGGCGAACTGATATTAATGGATTTCGGCGCAAACTATGGCGGATATGCTGCAGATTTAACACGCACAATTCCTGTAAATGGAAAATTCACGCGTCGTCAAAAAACAGTTTATAATGCTTGTTTGCATTTACATAATTATGCAAAAAGTTTATTGAAGCCCGGCATTACATTAAATGATTATCATGAAAAAGTGGGTGATGAGGCAACAATAGTTTTTCAGAAAATTGGTTTGCTGAAAAAAGCAGATATAAAAAACGAAGACAAAGAAAATCGTGCGTACAGAAAATATTTATATCACGGCATTTCGCATCATTTAGGTTTAGATGTACATGATCTCGGTCCGTTTACAGAACCCTTAAAAGAAGGTATGGTGCTTACGGTTGAGCCCGGAATTTATATTGAAGAGGAGCAAATGGGTATTCGTATTGAAAATAATGTTTGGCTTACGAAAGATGGCAACATTGATTTAATGAAAAATATTCCTGTTGAAGTGGAGGAGATTGAGAAATTAATGCAGTCAACCGACAACCGATAACCGCTTACCGATGGGTTTCAAATTTGAAAAACTTAAAGTATGGCAACTTGCTTTAGAATTTGATGGCGAGATTTCTGATATGGTTAAAAGTTTTCCGAAAGATGAATTATTTATTCTTACTTCTCAAATAAAAAGAGCCACTGATTCTGTTGTTTTAAACATTGCTGAAGGTTCAACACTGCAGTCAAAAGTTGAATTCAAGAGATTTCTTGTTATAGCAAACCGGTCAGCCTTAGAAGTTGTAGCCTGTTTATATCTTTCCATCCAAAGAAAATATATTGATGAGGGTATTTTTGATGATAAATATCAGAAGTACGAAAAACTCGTTGCGATGATCCAGGCTTTAATAAAGTCGCTTGATGATTCGGACAACGGTCAACGGTAATCGGTCAACTATGAAACTATTTCTCATTCGCTACACGAAAATTATTTTTAGCTGGTTGCAACTGCATCGTGTATTTGGATTTTTATCCGGCGCATTTTTAAATGCATATTATCTTACCAAACTTTCAAAATTTATTTATCAGCATAAAAAAATTCCGGTAAACGATTTTCCGAGCAAATGGAGTTATTATAAACGTTATCCTTTGTATCAAAAAGTTTTGGAGACAGAAGTAAAAGATGAAGCAATTAATTATTTAGAGTTTGGTGTTGCAAGTGGTCAATCTTTCAAATGGTTTTTAGAACAGAATAAAAATGCAGATAGTAGGTTTTATGGTTTCGATACATTCGATGGTTTGCCTGAAGATTATGGTCCGTATAAAAAAGGCGCTTTTTCAACCGGAAATAAATTTCCTGAAATAAATGATGAGCGCGGAAGATTTTATAAAGGATTATTTCAGCAAACACTTCCCTCCTTCTTAAAAAATTTCAATAACACGAAAAAAACAGTGTTGATGATGGATGCAGATTTGTACTCTGCAACATTGTATGTGTTATCAAGCTTGTCAGAATTTTTGAAAAAAGATGATATCATTTTCTTCGACCAGTTTGCTGTGCCGACGCATGAATTCAGAGCCTATCTTGATTTTGTTCAATCTTATTACAAAAACTTACAGTTAATTGCAGCCGCAAATAACTATTATTTTGTTGCCTTTAAAGTAGTTTGATGAAACAAATTCCAAACTTATTTACATTACTCAATTTGTTTTTCGGCTGTATTGCTATCGTTTACATTTTGCAACCGGGACTTGTTGCATTATACACAAATAACGGCGCTTTATTAATGCCCGATGTAAATGAGACGGGAACACAATATGTAAGTATTCCCGAGCAAATGTTTATGTGTTCATTGTTTATTGGTCTTGCTGCTGTAATTGATTTTCTTGATGGCTTTGTTGCACGATGGATGAAAGCAACTTCTGCAATGGGTGCGCAATTAGATTCGCTGGCAGATGTTGTAAGTTTTGGCGTTGCACCATCATTGATCATTTATCAATTTTTGCGTTTAAGTTTTGCGCAACAGGATAATGGTTTGCAGGTTCCATTTATTTTGTTGGTACCCGCATTTATTATTGCATGTGCAGGCGCATATCGTTTGGCAAGATTTAATATTGATACAGAACAAACAACTTCTTTCAAAGGTTTACCCATTCCAATGAACGGATTATTGTTTGCATCGTTTCCGCTTATTTACTGGACGAATAATTTTCCAATCGTTACAGATGTTTTAATCAATCCATGGTTTTGGTATGCAATGATTATTATTTTATCGTGGCTGATGGTTTCAAAAAAAAGAATGCTTGCATTAAAATTTTCAAACATCAATACAAAAAAATTATTGCCATTTATAATTATTGCTGTGGTTGCAATTGTTTCAGCATTTATTATTCAGTGGCTTGCAGTGCCTTTATGTTTCTTGCTGTATGTTATTTTATCTTTGCTCAGTAAACCGATATGATTGGTCAGATGCTTGTGAAGCGTCAAACCATGAAGAACTATAATCAATACTTATGACATATAATGTTCAGATAAAAGTGATGTTATTAAAAGATTTGCTTGATCCGCAGGGAAAAGCGGTACAGGCGGGTTTAAAAAATTTAGGTTTGAATGGCGTGAACGATGTGCGCATCGGCAAACACATAACATTACAAATTGATGCAAATTCAGAAGAAGAAGCGAAAGCGCTTGCAGATGAAGCATCAAAAAAATTACTTGCAAATCCTGTGATGGAATTTTACGAAATTGAAATGGTAAACTAATTAGCACATTTGCTAATTAGCACATTTGCTAATTATGCTTTATCTCGTTCCCACGCCGCTTGGTAATTTAAAAGATATAACGCTTCGCGCCATTGATGTTTTAAATGCTGTTGATTTGATTTTGTGCGAAGACACAAGAACCTCTTCAAAATTGTTGCAGCACTATCAAATTCAAAAACCTTTATCACCCTATCATCAGCACAACGAACATAAAATTCTTTCTCATTTAATTGAACAATTGCAAGCCGGCAAAACAATGGCTGTGATAACAGATGCAGGCACACCGGGAATTTCAGACCCTGCATTTTTATTGGTGCGTGAATGTTTAAAAAACAATATCAAAGTAGAATGTTTGCCAGGCGCAACGGCGTTTGTTCCTGCTTTAGTAAATAGCGGCTTGCCAATAAACCGTTTTGCATTCGAAGGTTTTCTTCCGTTAAAAAAAGGAAGACACACATTGCTTACACAATTAGCAACGGAAGAAAGAACAATGGTTTTTTATGAAAGCCCTGTTCGTCTTATAAAAACTTTAAAAGATTTTATAGAATATTTTGGTGCTGAAAGAAAGTGCAGTGTTAGCAGAGAGTTAACAAAGATGTTTGAAGAAAATTTTCAGGGAAGTTTATACGAAGTTTGCAATCACTTCAGCAATAAAAATATTAAAGGAGAAATTGTGATTGTTGTTGAAGGCAAGCCGTAATTTTTCTTGAATATGAAAAAATTTTTTTTGGTTTTTGCTTTTGTCTCTGCTGTTTGTTTGGTGAATGCGCAACTAAGAAAAATTCCTGCTGAAGTTACAGATGCTTTTGCACAACGTTATCCGCATGCAACACATGTTGAATGGAAAGATAAATTGCAATATTTTGAAGCGAGCTTTGAATTGAACGGTTCGCAAATCAGCGCAGATTTTTCATCAAATGGTGATTGGGAAAGCAGTGAACGTGTTATGGATTTTGAAGATTTGCCGGATGAAGTACAAGATGGTTTTGCAAAAAGCAAATATGCGGAGTGGGAAAAAAAATCTGTTTATGAAGTGCAGGATCTTGGCAAGCCGCTTCAATACAAACTCATTATTGCAAAAAGTGGTTTACAAAAAAAGATTTTGGTTTTTGATGCGAATGGAAAGTTGTTAAGAGAGGCAATTACGTTATAGTTAACATTAAAAAAGTTTATTTCGCAGCTTTGAAAAAATTTTATTCTGAAATGAATTATAACATCAAGTCTTCGCTCTTTATATTGTTTGTTTTATTTTCTTTTATTGCGAGTGCTCAACCCGACAGATGGCAACAACGCATTGCTTACAATATTAACGTAAACATGAATGTTGCAAAAAATCAATTTACAGGAAATGAAAAAATTGATTACTGGAATAATTCTCCTGATACATTAGACCGCGTGTTTTTTCATTTATACTGGAATGCATTTCAGCCCAACAGCGAGATGGATGTTCGCAGCCGTGTGCTTGGACAAACGTTATTAGGCACCGATAGAAATGGTAATCCTGTTTATGATTGGGATTCTCGTGTAAGAGATCGCATTCAACATTTACAACCAAATGAAATTGGCTATGACAGCACCGTTTATGTAAAATTGAACGGCGTAAATCAAAAATTAATTTATCATGAAACGATACTGGAAGTTGATTTAAAAACGCCAATATTTCCGCATTCAAAAAACAGTTTTGAAGTTTCATTTAATTGCCAGGTGCCCATTCAAATTCGCAGAAGCGGAAGAGATAATGCCGAAGGTATTCGTTACAGCATGAGCCAGTGGTATCCAAAACTTGCAGAATACGATTATGCGGGATGGCATGCAGATCCATATATTGCAAGAGAATTTTATGGTGTGTGGGGAGATTATAATGTAAACATCACCATCGATAAAAATTATATGCTTGCAGGCACAGGAACCATTCAAAATGCGGATGAAGTTGGTTATGGATATAGTCCGTCAAATGCAAATCATCAATCAAATACAAAAACATTAACGTGGAAATTTGCTGCGCAGAATGTGCATGATTTTGTTTGGGCTGCCGACACAGCTTACACTATGATCAAAAAGCAAATTCCAAACGGACCATTGTTTTATTTTGTTTACAAAAAAGTTGATTCGGTGCAAAGTGATTGGGAAGCGCTTGCAAACACTATTGAAAAAGCTTATCCGTTTATAGCAAAAACATTTGGACCTTATCCTTATAAAAATTATTCTTTTATTCAGGGTGGTGATGGTGGCATGGAATATCCCATGGCAACATTAATAAAAACGCCAAGCATTGGCGCAGCCATTCACGAATTTATGCATAGCTGGTACCAGGGTATGATGGGAACAAATGAAAGTTTATATGCATGGATGGATGAAGGTTTTGCTACGTATGCTGAATTAAGAACAAGTGCGTGGCTAAGAGGTGATACCGGTTTTGCTTTCACCAATTCTTATAATTCTTATTTCAGGCTAATAAAAAGTAATAAGGAAGAGCCATTAAGCACACATGCAGATCATTTCAACACAAATTATGCGTATGAAGTTGGCTCGTACTCTAAAGGCTCAATATTTTTAGCACAGCTTGGTTATATTGTTGGCGAAAAAAATCTTGATAAAATATTATTGGAATATTATAATGAATGGAGATTTAAACATCCAAACCCAAACGATTTTATTCGCATTGCAGAAAAAGTTAGTGGACTGGAACTACAGTGGTACAAAGAGTATTGGATCTACTCAACCAAAACAATTGATTATGCTATTGGTGATATCAATATGAATGGCACCAATGCAAGCATTACTTTAAAACGCCTGGGTTTAATGCCAATGCCTGTTGATGTATTAGTAACTTATAAAGATGGCTCGCAGGAAATGCATTATATACCGCTTGATTTAATGTTTGGTGCAAAGCCAGCTGAAGACACTATTAAAACAATAGTTGAAAAAGAATGGCAATGGGTTGACCCGGAATACAGCTTTAATATTGCAAGATCTGTTGCAGATATTAAATCAATTGAAATAGATCCAACCGAAAGAATGGCTGATGTAAACAGGGTAAATAATAAAATCACAGTTCCTTAAAATAATTCAAAGAGCAACCTTTGTTATATCATTAACGTATTATTGCTTAAAATTTTTTAACTACACAAGCGTTATTATCTATGGTTAGGGCATTGCATTTAATTTGGTAAGATTAACCTACGCAGCTATTTTTGCGTGCCTTTTCCGGAATAAAAAAAATAAGAATGTTTCGAGCAACCTACTGCTTTTTTAAATACCTACTGCTTTTTGTATTTTTCATTAACATCTGCTCGTGCACAGTTCAGCGCATAGCTTATTTTAAAGATGTTCCCGATTCAACCAATATAAAAAAAATATTGCCCACTATACCAGTTCAACCTGCGGTTGTACGTCCGGATGATGTTTTAAACATAACCATTCAAACGCTCGATCCTTCTGCAAACAGTATTTTAAACCAGGGAAACTTGCCCATGAATTCCGGCGCAGTTACTGGTCCTAACGAAAGAAATACAACACAAGCCACAGTATCTGGTTATCTTGTTGATAAAGATGGCTTCGTTCATTTGCCATATATTGGCGATGTATTGGTTAAAGACTTAAATACACAACAGGTAAAGCAATTAATTACTGAAAAAATTTCTGTTTATTTTAATGATCCTGTTGTAAACGTTAGATTCACTAATTTTAAAATAACCGTTTTAGGAGAGGTGCGCAACCCCACAACATTTCTTATACCCAACGAAAACCCAACTATTTTTGATGCTTTAGGATTAGCAGGCGATATAACAATGGATGGAAGAAGAGATAATGTAATGTTGATAAGAACCGCTGATGACGGATCTCGGCAAATTGTTAGGCTAAATCTTGACAGTACTTCTTCAATTGCATCCTCATATTTTTATCTGAAACCGAATGATGTTTTGTATGTTGAACCAACAGCAGATGCAGTAGCAGGAGCGAGTAATTACAGAGTGCGTGATATAGCTGTTATAAGCAGTGCAATATCTTTAATGATAATTATAGCAGCAAGGCTTATTCAATAAAATAAAACACAACTGCGTTGTAGTTTAATAACTGTATTTAAACAATATTTTTTATGGCGGAGGTAAATAACGATTTTACAACAAATTCTGTGAAACCACACCAGGATGTGGATGTAAAATTTTTGGTGGCGAAAGTGCTTGGAAACTGGTACTGGTATGTAATCTCCATCGTTGTATTTATTATTATTGGTTTATTGGTTGATCTTTTTACATCACCTCGTTACACTGTTGAAACAAGAGTGCTTGTAACAGGTTACAATCCGCAGGGAAGATCTGTAACAGGAACGGATGAATCAACCATCTTAAATAATTTGGGCATGAACTCAGTGCCCAATGCAGTAAGCAATGAAATGGAAATTATCCATTCACGCTCATTAATAGAAAAAACAGTAAAAGATCTTCAGTTAAATGTAGGTTACTGGGGACAAGGCGATATTCGGTACGAAGAAATTTATAAGCAATCGCCTTACTTTATAAAACTGATTTCATTAAACAATCAAATGTTGCTGAATAACCCAATGGAATATGATGTAAGGGTTTTGGGCGATAAAGTAAAGTTCATAGATGAATATACCGGCAATGTTTTTACGGCTGCTTTTGGCGATACACTTCATTTCAAATATGGATCGTGGGTATTGGAAAGAAATCCTGATGTAACAGAAACAGATCCCAAGCATCGTCTTGGTCTTATTATCAATAGTTACAGCAATGCGGTTTATTATTATATGGATGAGATTGAAGCAGAAACTGTAACTGAATATGTAAACATAATAGATCTAACGATAAGCGGACCAACCCCTGATAAGAATGAAGACATGCTTAGGTATTTGGTTTCGTTATATGTAAAATCTGATATTGATAATAACAACAAAATTGCAGACAGTACAATTGCTTTTATTAATGATCGCCTTGCAACTGTTTCACAAGAATTAACAGGCATTGATAGAAACATCGAGTCATTCAAAAAACAAAATCATCTTACAGATATTACTACTGATACAAAAGAATTACTGCAAAACACTTCAGTTACCAACCAGGACCTTGCGGAAAAACAAACAGAGTATAAGGTTATTGATGATCTTGAAAAATATTTAATGGATGACCGCAACAATTCGCGTGTTATGCCTACCACAGCGCCAATTCAAGACCAGGCATTTGTACAAACATTAGACAAGTACAACACGCTGCAATTGCAAAGGCAATCAGACCTGCAAACTTCTACTGCAGCAAATCCTGCTATAAAAAGTTTAGATATACAGCTGTCGCAATTAAGAGGCGATTTATTAAGCATGATGAAGACCTATAAAAATTCTTTAGGTTCTGAACAATCAGACTTGCAAACACGCAACGATCAAATGATGGGTAATATTTCTAAAGTGCCTACGCAGGAACGCATATATCTTGATTTTACCCGTCAGCAAAATGTAATGCAAAATCTTTACACTTATCTTTTGCAAACAAGAGAGCAAACAGAAGTTTCAAAGTCAGATAACATTGGTCCTATTCGCGTAATTGATGCACCTCAGCGCGGCCCGTTACCATGGTTCCCAAACATTGTTCTTATAAGCATTGCAGCAATATTTTTAGGTTTACTTGTTCCGTCTGTAGTGCTGTTTATGCAGGAGTTGCTGAATACACGCGTTATTACAATGGAAGATATAACCAATAACACCAACGTGCCTGTTGTTGCAAACATCAGTCATGTTAAAAAACCGGCGGGCGTAATGGTTACAAAAGATTCGCGCAGCCAAATTAGCGAGCAGTTTAAAACATTAAGAACAAGCTTACAGTTTTTAATGCCGAATGCTTCAGAAAAAGTTTTAATGACTACTTCCAGCATGGGCGGCGAAGGAAAATCTTTTACTGCCATCAATCTTGCAAGCGCAATTGCGCTTTCAGGCAAAAAGGTTTTATTAATGGAAATGGATTTAAGAAAACCAAGAATATCATCTGCGCTTAACCTTGATAATTCTTTTGGATTTTCTGACTACATTGTTTCTGATGATGCAAAAATTTCTGACATCATAAAACCTTCTGAAGTACATCCAAATTTTTATGTGATCGGTTCAGGTACAATTCCTCCCAATCCCGCAGAGTTGCTGGTGCATGATAAAGTAGAAGGTTTGTTCAACGAAATAAAAAAGCAATTCGATTTTATAATTATTGATTGCCCTGCCATTGGCCTGGTTACCGATGCATTATTACTAAGCAAATACACAGACACTGTTTTATATATGGTGAGACAGCGATACACCTATAAAAAACAAATAGGCATCATTCAAAGCCTGGCAAACGACAGAAGATTTAGGAGAATTGATATTGTGTTTAATGATATTAAAACATTACCGGGTTATGATTATGGCTATAGTTATGGCTATAGCAGCAGCAAGTATAGTTACAAGTATTATGAGAATGGTGACAGATCATCAACCAAACTTTTTGGAAGAAGAAGGAAAACAAGCGAAGCTTAATTACTGTAAAATGTTTTAAGTGTTGCTAACTACATTTTATTAAATCATTTTAATTAGCATTTTGTTGCGAGTAAAGTGAAGCCTCGTTTAACTTGAAAGCTTAACGCTCATTACATAATAAACATTAACCAACAACAATATTGTGAATATATCTTAAACAAAGCTGTTTAAGAATAAACTGCATAATGCAAAAGAAACAGGTTATACAGTCCGGAGCCTGGCAAATGCTGAACGTAGGCGTAAAAGTGTTCTCACAATTTGCGTATTACGCAGTTATGGCGCGTCTTTTATCAAAAGCTGAGTTGGGCGTTTTTGCTTTGCTTAACTCATTCATGAATTTTGGTAATATGATGGGCGATGGCGGTATGGGTGATGCACTTGTTCAACGGCGCGAAATTGATAAGCAACATATAAACGCTGCATTTTATTCAAGCCTCGGACTTGCATCAATTATTTATATAGTAATATACATAATTGCACCATGGGCAGCAGATTTTTACAAGGAACCTCAACTCACATCCTCTCTTAGAATTTTCAGTATCATTTTTCTTTTTGCAGCAATCTATTCTGCATCTTTTGCAGTGCTGCAAAAAAGATTCGCATTTAAAAAGATTTTTATTGCAGATGGTGTAATGCTTTTACTCTCGAATATTTTGGGTGTAGTGCTGGCATATTATGGGCAGGGCGTAATGTCGCTGGTTTATTCCCAGCTATTTTATTTCGGCGCAGAAATGCTGCTGCTTTTATATTATGCACCCATTCCGGTAAAACTTGGTTTTACAAAAAAACATTTTAAAGATCTGATCGGTTATGGTACAGGCTTAACATTAATTCGCTTCAATACATATATTGTAAATTTTGGTATTATACTAGAAGTGGGTAAACTGGTGAAAGCCGTTACACTCGGTGTGTTCGACAGAAGCTTTCGTATCATGAATATTCCGCAACGTTTTTTATACGATATGGTGCAGCGTGTAATGATGCCGGCTATGGTTAAAAAAACAGATTCTGCAAAAGGAACCTTCATGGCATTTTCAAGAACATTTTCATTCGTAACAACATTGTTATTACCGCTAACCGTTTTCCTGATAATTTTCAGTAAACCTGTTGTGCTTATTTTATTAGGAAAGCGATGGCTTGATGCAGTGTTAATGCTGCAAATATTTTTTCTTAACCTGCCTATGCGCACTGCAGCAAGTCTTGGTGATACATTGATGCGTGTGCATGGACTTATTCGTTTAAACCTCATTCGTAAAATACAGACCTCCGTTATCATTTGCGTGTTGATTTATATCGGTTATAAATGGGATGGAATTATTGGTATTAGCTGGAGCATTTTTGTATCAACATTTATTTCTTATTTAATGATGATGTTTATTATAAAGAACAGGATATTTCAGGAGGACTGGAAGAAGTTGGTTTTTCGTCCTTATTATAATGGAGTGATCGTAACGATTTGCTGGGTGCTTCCGTTATATCCTTTATATCTTGGCATAAAGGCATTTATAAAAGATGATATTATTTCGTTTATGATTCTTTGCAGCATAGCCGCAGTATTGGTATTGCTGGCTTTCTTTAAAAAGCCACAGCTTTTAGGTTCAGATGTGGCGTATATACAGGAAGATTTTATTCAAATGTTCAAAAAGAAAAACAAGAAAAAGAACCTTGCGGTGCAGCCTGTTTCTGAAAATGGAATAAACGTAAATGAGTAAACACTTTGTGAAACAGCTTAAAATGTTTAATTAATTTTGTAGAGATTATGCAGCCTTCTTATCAGCTTGGATTTAGAGACACAAACAGAATAATTATCAAATCAGATGAAATAATTTTCTTCTGCCTGCTTTGTGTAATTGCGGGAGCACTGTTTATATCTCTTTATCTTTCTTCATCTGCACCGCTGGTAATGATTACGTTTCCACTGGTATTGTATAACCGGGCTTTTTTGTTCCCGCTGTTTTTAACGCTCTCATTATCGCAGGGTGCGTTTTCGCAGGCAACTTCAGGTGTTGGAACAGCTGATGCTTCGTATGCCGAAACTTTATCTATCGCAATGGCAGCACCATTATTGTTTTATGATCTCACCATACAGAAAAGCAAAACCGTACCATACAGGTTTGTAATTTTTTATTTCATCTTTATCATATTTGTTTACTTAGGCATTTTTATATACTACCAGCATCCGGAGAATTATTTAAACTTAAATACCGGCCGGTATTCTGCCATTCCGCACAGTATTATAAAATCGATAAAAATTATTTTCTATCTTTTTTATTTAAGAGTGCTCATCAATTATCCTTTATCAAGAAACATAAAGACATTAGAAGTAACGCGGCGTTGCGCACCTTTTATAGTCATCCCGTTAGGTGTTTATTTGCTTACTAACGGCCGCGTTCAAAACGGTGCAGGTTATAGTGGCACATTGCAATTAGGAGACGCGCATCATGGAATATTCACTTCTGAATTGTGTGCATTAAGCATTTATCTTTTCATCACCTTGTTCAGCAGAAAACCTTATGTACACCTCTTTACAAGATTTATAGCATTTAGTTCAATCGTGTTAGTTGGCATGATGATCATGGTGATGGGTTCACGTAATGGTCTTGTTTGTTTTGCTTTGGTTTGTTGCATCGGCGTATTTATTCATCTACAAAGACGCAGCCGCAGTTTTCAATTTATAATTGTTTCAGTGGGCGTTGTAGCAGCAACAATTACTGTAATTCTTTCACTGCAATCTCCAACAGTGCAGCGCGCAATTTATATGATGGACGCTGCAGGCGGTGGCGATAGAGTGTATTACTGGACGGCAGGATTAAAAGTAATTGAAAGATACCCGTTGTTTGGTTTAGGTGGTGATGAAACTTCTTCCATAGGTGCTGTGCAACACTATTCGCCGGTTATGGTTGATGACCGCGTAATGCATAATACTTATTTGGAAATGGCGGTTGAATACGGTTTACTTGCCGCCGTGTTTTATATAATATTTGTTCTGTTTGTATTAACCTGGGGCTATCGTTTATATAAACTTGCACTCGATAAACAAGAGCTTTTACTGGCGGGACCGACGATAAGTTATTTCATTATCATTTTTGCAAACTTGTTTGTAAGTAATGTTTGGGGCACACCGAGCTGGTATAATATGAGTTTGATTTTTGCGCTGGCTATCCAAACAGTTTACCCGGCATATATTGAAAAGAAAAAGATCAAAACTTTTTCTGCCTTGCAAAATCAGCTTGCAGAAACATCTAAATTTCCTGCCGAAAGTTAACCGAAAGCACTTTCCACCAATTCTCCACACTGTTTTTTGAGAACGAAAATTTCGTTGTTATTTAACTTATGTTCGCAATAGCATTTATATAAATGTTATTCAATTAATCGTTAGAAAAACCATTCATTATTTCAACTTGAATTATACACATGAAACTGAAGCATCTTGAAATAAAAGGCTTTAAAAGCTTTGCAGATAAAACGGTTCTGAATTTTGATGCCGGCATTACAGGCATTATCGGGCCAAACGGCTGCGGCAAAAGCAATATTATAGATTCCATTCGCTGGGTTATCGGCGAGCAAAAAATATCTCAGCTGCGCAGTGAAAATTTAGAAGCGCTTGTATTCAATGGTTCTAAAACACGCAGTTCAAGCGGGCTTGCAGAAGTAAGCCTCACTTTCGAGAATACAAGAAATTTATTGCCAACAGAATTTAGTACAGTAACAGTAACACGTCGTTTTTTTAAAAATGGCGAAAGTGAATATCGTTTGAATGATGTTGCTTGTCGTTTAAAAGATATTCATAATCTTTTTCTCGATACGGGTATAAGTAACGATAGTTATGCCATCATTGAATTAGGAATGGTGGATGATATTATTAAGGATAAAGACAATAGCAGACGCCGCATGTTGG
>DASZUY010000157.1:0-12689 GCA_035547495.1 Parafilimonas sp.
TTTGAAATCGCTTGATCTTGCTCTACTAATTTTTGTTTTAAGGACTTCATATCATCACTGATTTTTTGCTTTACTACATGCACATAGATTTGAGTAGTACTGAGTTTTGTATGACCAAGCATTTTACTTACTGTTTCGACAGGCACTCCATTTGTTAATGTAACGGTAGTTGCAAAGGTGTGCCGGGCTGTATGAAAACTAATATCCTTTTTAATTCCACATATAGCAGCGATGTCTTTGATATATTTATTCAATCTTTGATTAGACATGAAGGGAAGCAATCGCTGTCTGTAATAAACTCTTGGCTCATTCTTGTATTTTTCGATTATTGCATATGCTTTTGGCAGCAGTGGAAGATTAACTGCTGTTTCTGTTTTTTGCCTGCTTGTTTTTATCCACTGTTCTCCATCTATACCGATACACAGATTATCAATGCGCAGATTATCCATATCAACAAATGCTAAACCTGTGTAACAAGAAAATACAAATAGATCTCTTGCTCTTAGTACAATCTTTTTTGACAGCTCAATGTTTTCAATTTTCGATAATTCATCTGCAGTAAGGAAAGACATTTCTTTTCTTTTAAATCTTAGCTTGTATTGTGCAAACGGGTCTTTTGATATCCATTCCATTTTATAAGCTAGTGTTACCATTTTCCTTAATCGTTCCATATGCTTCATAATGCCATTATTAGCTATCGGATTGCTTTTATCCAAAGGTTCACATGTCCTAAGAAAAAATTCAAACTCTGTGATGAACTGGTAATTGAGCGATGAAAGAAAAATGTCTGCATTCTTATATTTTTTTAAAAGAAATAAATACACATATTTTCTCGTAGTATAATAATTTTTCAAAGTGCCCCATGACAATACAGTTTTCATATTATTATTATGATAGTCTATTAATCCAAGTAACGTGTTATCAACTTTTGTGTCACCTAAATAAAGCGTTTTGATTGCTTGCGGGCTGATTACTTTATGCTCCAATAGTAATTGCTGATAACATTCCATTAAACGATAGCGCGTGTCATCAATAAATTTGTTGATTTGTTTGGCTTCAGGTGTTTTACTATTGATGCATTCTCTCTTTGAATCCCATAAAGAACATAGCGTTGTTCGTTTAAGAGAAATATCAATTACCTTTTTCGAAATAGTAATTCTTGCGAAAATAAATGCTTCATTTAAATTGCTTTTTTTAGGCAGCGCAATCATGCGCACTGCGAATGTTTGAGTAGTTTTCATGCTTCACATTTTTATTTTAAAAATTCTTACTCCTCAGTACTACTTGAATAAACGATGTGAGATTTTGTTCTTAAGAATAAATCATTCCAATTCAAAAGTAGAGCTTAGAAAAGCTCAAAAATGACTCACGGTTTAACTCATAAATCCTATGAGTTAAACGATGTGAGATTGGGTAAAATGCGGTAAAGTGTAAAAATTAAAAAGCCCGCAACTCATTGATTTTGCAGGCTTTAAGTAAAAGTTAATTAAAATGTTAGTCGGGTGGACTGGATTCGAACCAGCGACCCCTTGCACCCCATGCAAATACGCTACCGGACTGCGCCACCACCCGAATATGTCGATACTTTTTTATTTGTACCGACGCCTGCAAATGTAAAAGCCCTTTTCATAAAATTCATTTTATATTTGCCAAATTTTGCCGCTTCAATGAAGATTTTACTGCAGCAGGTTAAGATTGCAGATCCAAATTCTCCTTACAACGGAAATGTAACAGATATTTTAATTGCTGATGGTGTAATTAAAACCATCGGCGATAATTTAAATGATGAATCTGCACACATATTTAAAAGCGAAAACGCAATCGTTTCTCCCGGTTGGATTGATATTTTTTCGCATGCCTGCGATCCCGGATATGAATTCAGGGAAACATTAAAAACATGTTCCGATGCTGCCGCAGCTGGTGGGTTCACGCAAATTTTTACTTTGCCCGATACAAATCCTGTTGTTGATAACAAAACGCAGGTTGAATATGTAAAGCAAAAATCAAACAACTTAAAAATACAGGTTCATCCGATCGGAAGCGTTACAAAAAAGAAAGAAGGAAAAGAGCTTGCTGAAATGTATGACATGCATCAAAGCGGCGCGATTGTTTTTTCTGATGGGTTGCAGCCAGTGCAATATGCAGGGTTATTGTTGAAAGCATTGCAATATGTAAAATCTTTCGATGGTGTAGTTATACAAATTCCGCAGGATAAAAGTATCAACGCTTCTGGTTTAATGAATGAAGGAATAATTTCAACGCAACTTGGTTTGCCCGGCGTGCCTGCAATTGCAGAAGAATTAATTATTGCAAGAGATATTGAACTGGCAGAATACACAGACTCTGCATTACATTTTACAGGCATCAGTACGGCGAAGTCTGTAGATCTTATAAAAGAAGCAAAGCGCAAAGGTTTAAAAATTACATGCTCGGTTACACCGTATCATTTATTTTTTTGTGATGAAGATTTAAGATCGTACAACACAAATCTTAAAGTAAATCCTCCGTTGCGCAATCGGGAAAATATGATGGCTTTACGTGATGCAGTTGTAAACGGAGATATTGATTGCATTGCATCGCATCATATTCCGCAGGACTGGGATAGCAAAACCTGCGAATTTGAATATGCTAAATTTGGAATGATCGGTTTGCAAACTTCTTATGCTGCCGTAAAAACGGTTTTACCGCAATTATCATCAGAACAAATTGCAAACTTGTTTTCGCTAAATGCAAGAAAGATTTTTAAATTAAATGATGCGTCAATTAAAGAAGAAAACAAAGCAGAGCTTTCAATATTCAGTAACAAACAATTTATGTTGAAGAAAGAGAACATAAAAAGCAGATCGCATAACTCTGCTTTTATAAATGTTCCGCTAAATGGAAGTATTATCGGAGTAGTTTCAAAAGGAAATTTAATTTTAAATAACTAAATAAATTTTATGGAAACCAAAGTAACCACACCCCAGGTAAAAGGTATCATCATTTCACTTATATTAATTGTTTATGGGCTTATTATATATTTTGTTGATGGCATGCAACATCCAGCGCTTGCTTATGTGCAGTATGCACTTTTCTTAGCAGGTATTATTTGGGCTTGTGTTAGTTATTCGAAGCAATTAGATGCTAATGTTACATACGGAAATCTTTTTGCACATGGCTTTAAAACATCAGCCGTTATTACCGTTATCGTTCTAATCTATACTGTTCTTGCATTTAACGTGCTGTTTCCAGATATGGTAGATAAAAGTATAGAGATGAGCAGGCAAAAATTAGAAGCAAGTGGCAAATTAAGCGATAGTCAGATTGATCAACAATTAACAATGATGAAAGATCATTTTACTTTATTTGCTGTTGTTGGAGTTATTATAGGTTTTGCAGTTCTTGGTTTAATAAGTTCTTTAATTGGTGCCGCAGTTGCGAAAAAAAATCCAAAAGACCCTTTCAATCAACCCATACAATAAATGGATATTTCAGTTGTAATACCATTGTTTAATGAAGATGAATCATTGCCTGAACTGAGCGAATGGATTACCCGTGTAATGAATGAAAATTATTTTTCGTATGAGGTGATAATGGTTGATGATGGAAGTACAGATAATAGCTGGGAAGTAATTGAAGAGATCAGCCAAAGAAATAAAAATTTTAAAGGCATAAAATTTCAGCGCAATTACGGAAAATCTGCTGCACTGAATGAAGGCTTTAAAGCTGCACAAGGTGATGTTGTAATTACGATGGATGCAGATATGCAGGATTCTCCGGACGAAATTCCGGAACTGCGTAAAATGATCGTAGTTGATGGCTTTGATATGGTGAGCGGCTGGAAGAAAAAACGCTTCGATAACAAGCTCACAAAAAATCTTCCTTCAAAAATTTTTAATGCTGCCGCACGAAGAATATCACATATAAAACTGCACGATTTTAATTGCGGTTTAAAAGCATATAAAAAGAAAGTTGTTAAAAGCATTGAAGTATATGGTGAAATGCATCGCAATATCCCCGTACTTGCAAAATGGGCAGGCTTTAGAAAAATTGGAGAGAAAGTGGTTGAACATCGCCCGAGGAAATATGGTGTTACAAAATTCGGATGGGATCGTTTTATAAATGGTTTTCTCGATCTGTCAACCTTAACTTTTGTTGGCCGTTTTAGTAAAAGGCCTATGCATTTTTTTGGTTTGTATGGAACACTTTTTTTCGTGTTCGGCTTTTTAAGTTTCATTTATTTAATAGTTGAAAAGATCATCAGCAATAACTATGGCATAACAAACAAACCCGTTTTCTATATTGCTTTAACTTCTATGATTATTGGTATGCAATTATTTCTTGCAGGTTTTATTGCAGAATTAATTGTACGCAATGCACCAGACAGAAATAATTATCTCATTGAAAGAAAAACCGGAATCAATTAATGGCATCGGTTGTCATTATAGGTCCTGCACATCCTTTGCGCGGCGGTCTCGCATCTTTTGATGAAAGATTAGCAAAAGAATTTCAATCACAAGGTTTCGACACAACTATTTATACATTCTCGCTACAATATCCATCATTCTTGTTTCCGGGCACATCACAATATTCAACGGAGCCTGCACCAACAGATATTGACATAAAAGTTTGCATCAATTCTGTTAATCCGTTTAATTGGATTAAGGTTGGCAACGAATTAAAAATATTAAAGCCTGATATTATTGTTGTGCGTTATTGGTTACCATTTATGGGACCGTGTTTCGGAACGATTTTGAGGCGTGCAAAAAAAAATCGACACACAAAAATCATCTGCATTGCTGATAATGTGTTGCCGCATGAAAAAAGAATCGGTGATAAACAATTCACTTCTTATTTTATAAAATCTGTTGATGCGTTTGTAACAATGAGTGAAAAGGTATTGAATGATTTGAAATTATTCACCAATAAACCTGCACTAAAAATTGTACATCCGTTGTACGATAATTTTGGTGAACAAGTTTCCAAAGCGGAAGCAAGGAAATATTTAGGATTAAATGTTGATGACAAGATCATTTTGTTTTTTGGGTTCATAAGAAAATATAAAGGCCTGGATATTTTGCTTGAAGCAATGCATGTATTGAAATCTGAAATTCGAAATCCGAAATCCGAAATCCCAAAATTGCTTATTGCCGGCGAATTTTATGAAGACCGGAAATTGTATGATGACATCATTGAAAAATATCAACTGCAATCAAACATAATCTTAAGAACAAATTTTATAAGCGATAGCGAAGTAAAATATTATTTAAGCGCGGCGGATTTTGTAATTCAACCTTACAGAAATGCAACGCAAAGCGGCGTTACACCACTCGCTTATCATTTTGAAAAACCAATGCTGGTAACAAACGTTGGTGGCTTACCTTCACTTGTGCCTGATGGAAAAGTGGGTTTAATTGCAGAACCAAATGCAGAAAGCATTGCTGCAAAAATTTTAGAATTATACAACATAGGCGAAGCGCATTTTTTGCCACATTTGCGCGCAGAAAAAAAGAAATATAGCTGGAGCATTTTGGTTGACACAATTAAACAGCTTGTGGAACAGGTGAAAACTCAAAATTTAAAGTTCAAAAGATAAGAGCCGCAATTTTGACTTTTACTTGTCTAATTTTTAATTTACAATATGATTTACAGAAGCAGAGCTCCTTTACGAATTGGTTTGGCTGGCGGCGGCACAGATGTTTCGCCATACAGTGATGAGTTTGGCGGCGCCATTTTAAATGCAACAATTTCGCATTATGCACATGCTGTGATTGAACCATATGAAAATGGCATTAAGATCCAGGCAATGGATCGAAAAGAAGAGCAATATCATAATTGCAGCGATGAATTACTTACTGATGGGATTTTAGATTTACACAAAGGTGTTTTCAACCGCATTCAAAAAGATTTTGGAATAGCTAACAAAAATTTTTGTTTAACAACATATGTTGATGCGCCCGCCGGCAGCGGTTTGGGTACATCTTCAACATTAATGGTTGCAATAATTGGTGCTTTTGTTGAAATGCTTAAGCTGCCTTTAGGCGAATATGATATTGCACATTATGCTTATGAAATTGAACGCAAAGATTTAAAATTAGCCGGCGGTAAACAAGATCAATATGCTGCAACTTTTGGTGGCGTGAATTTTATGGAATTTTATGCAGATGATAAGGTAATTGTAAATCCTTTGCGTATAAAGAATGAATATTTACACGAGTTAGAAAACAATCTCGTTTTATATTTTACATCAACAAGCCGCGAGTCTGCAACCATTATTAAAGAGCAACAAAAAAATGTGCTGCAGAAAAATGAAAAATCAATTGAAGCAATGCATCAGTTAAAAGAGCAGGCACGCATGATGAAAGAAGCATTATTACGCGGCCGGTTAAATGAGATTGGCGAAATACTCGATTTCGGTTTTCAGCAAAAAAGAAATATGGCACACAACATTTCTAATAATCGCATTGAAGAAATTTATGAAGCAGCAAAAAAAACGGGAGCAACAGGTGGTAAAATAAGCGGTGCCGGCGGTGGTGGTTTTATGACGTTCTATTGCCCGCTAAATACGCGGTATAAAGTAATGGAAGTATTGAAAACTTTTGGCGGAGAAATTAAACCATATCAATTTACAAAACAAGGTTTAACCACATGGACAACACAATAACAATTATAAACAGCGCACAATTTTTGCAACAGATGATTGATGATTGCATAAAAAAATTTAAATCCATTTCTGCTGAATCATGGAACGAAAAGCGTTTCGAAAACAAATGGAGTAAAAAAGAAATTCTCGGACATTTATGCGATAGTGCAATGAATAATATCAGGCGCTTTGTAGTTGCGCAATATCAGCAGAATGATGTGATTGTTTATAACCAGGATGCATGGGTTACTTCGCAGGATTATCAATCGGAAAATCATGAAAACATTATTTCTTTATGGAAATTATTGAATGAACAAATTATACGGATAATTAAAAAAATTCCGCAGGAAAAACTAAGCAACACTTGCAAAACACCGGATGAACATACTATAATTTGGTTGATTGAAGACTATATTAAACATCTCAATCACCACATAAATCAAATATTAAATTAATGAACGAAAAAATAAAAAGCATCATCAGCGCATCGATTGAAACAAAGCAACAAATTTTAAACAATGATGAGTTCATTAAAAAAATTGAAAACGCTGTTGATGTTATTGTGCATGCATTTCAACAAGGCAAAAAAGTTTTGTTCTGCGGCAATGGCGGCAGTGCAGCAGATGCGCAACATTTAGCTGCTGAATTTTCTGGCCGTTTTTATAAAGACCGCAAAGCATTACCATCAGAAGCTTTGCATTGCAATACTTCTTATTTAACAGCAGTTGCAAACGATTACAGTTACGATGTTATTTATGCGCGTTTGGTTGATGGCATCGGCGTTGAAGGTGATGTGCTTATCGGCTTAAGTACATCCGGCAATTCCGGCAACATCATCAAAGCTTTTGATGTTGCACATACAAATAAAATGATCACCGTTGGTTTTACCGGCGCAAGCGGAGGCAAAATGAAAGATATCAGCGATCATCTTTTCAATGTTCCTTCAACAGATACACCGCGTATTCAGGAGAGCCATATTATGATTGGTCACATTATTTGTGAATTAGTGGAGGAAAAATTATTTGGTAACAAGTCGTAAAATTAAGTGCGTAATCTTTTTTGATTTTTAAGTAATGAGCAATCCAAAAATTAACGATGGTACAAGCGCGCAATCAGAGATAATAATTCTTGCAGGTGGTTTGGGAACAAGGTTGAGAAGTGTTGTTTCAGATTTACCAAAATGTATGGCACCGGTAAACGGCAAGCCGTTTCTTGCGCACGTTATAAATTATTTTAAAAAAGAAGGCGTTCGCAATTTTATTTTTTCGGTTGGTTACAAACATGAAATTATAGTTGACTATCTAACGCAACTTTCAAATGGAAATGCGCAGATCAATTTTCAATATTCAATAGAAGAAGAACCGCTTGGAACAGGTGGTGCAATTAAAAAAGCGTGTGCATTAACGAGCAATGAAAATGTTTTTATTACGAACGGCGACACATTGTTTGAAGTGGATCTTTTGCTACTTAAAAATTTTCACTATATAAAAAACGCAGATTGCACACTTGCATTGAAACCAATGAAAGATATTAGCCGTTATGGTGTGCTTGAATTGAATTCAAACAATTCAATTAAAACCTTCAGTGAAAAAAAATATTATGCCGAAGGTTTTATAAACGGAGGTTTGTATATGCTGAATACCGTTGCCTTTATGCGCGAACCATTGCCTGAAAAATTTTCTTTTGAAACAGATTATCTTGAAAAGTTTTACAGCAACCATCGCATGTTTGGTTTTATACAGGATAAATATTTTATTGACATTGGCATTCCGGAAGATTATGCAAGAGCGCAAACTGAGTTATAAATTTTAAATTATAAGTTCTCCTCAAATTATAAATTTTCCCTTTTGAGCTTTCACTTTTCACAGATAGATAAAACCTGGACACTTTTTCTTGATCGCGATGGCGTAATTAATGTTGAAAAAAAAGACGCATATGTTTTAAATCCTTCAGAATTTATTTTTTTAGATGGCGTTCAGCAGGCAGTAAAAATTTTGTCAGAAATTTTTGGATTGATATTGATCGTTTCTAATCAACGCGGCGTTGCAAAAAAACTGATGACGTTGGAAGATCTGCACAATGTTCATGCGTACATGATGCAGGAGTTCAATTTGTATAACGCAAGAATCGACAAAATTTATTTTTGTACTGATTTAGATAATTCAAGCCCCAACAGAAAACCCAATGCTGGTATGGCGTTGCAGGCAAAGAGAGATTTTCCGCAAATCGATTTCAACAAAAGCATTATGGTGGGAAATAAATTAAGTGATATGCAATTCGCACGCAATGCCGGAATGCATTCTGTTTTTATTGCATCCACCAATCCTGATACAGTTTTTCCGCACGAGCATATTGATGCAAGATTCAATAGCCTTTTAGAATTTGCAAATGCAGTTCATCATTAATAAAAAATTAAAATTCTTTGCGTGCACAATATTAGCCGTGCACAGCGTTTTTGAATTGTACTTTCGCAAAGCATGCATCGCTATCTATTATTTATTTTTTTAATTGCGTCTTTATCATCCAAAGCACAAATGAGTGCAAAAGATTTGGCTGCGCTAAAAGTGCAGGAAGACAGCCTCGGCTATTATAGTCACGCAATGTTATTTGATTCTTTTGCGGAAAATCGCTTTCATTATGATAGTGTTTTCATTCGTTTGTTTGTAAAAGCATTGAGAACACCTTATTCATTCGAATATCCTTTCGATTCTATTCAAACTGTTTCAAAATTGTATTCGCCCGACAGCGCATTCAGAATCTTCACATGGGAAATTCAACGCGATCAAAGTTATTACCGGCAGGAAGGTGCGATTCAAATGAAAACAAAAGATGGCGAACTAAAATTATTTCCGTTGTTTGATGCATCAGATTTTTCTGAAGTGCCAACAGATTCTGTGCGCACCAACAGAAATTGGATCGGCGCGATTTACTACAATATTGTGATGAAAGAATTCAAGGGGAAAAAATATTATACTTTACTTGGTCTTGATGATAATGATTTCAGCACAACACGAAAGTGGATTGAAGTATTAACCTTTGATGCGAATGGCAAACCTGTTTTTGGCGGAAATTATTTTGATTATAAGGATGATGAATTAAAAGCGCCGCAACCGGTTGACCGTTTTATGCTGGAATATGAAAAAGATGCGAAAGCAAGAATGAATTATGATGCTGATTTAGATATGATTGTGTTTGACCATTTAATTAGTGAAAGCAATGAGCCGCAAAAAAGATATACATTAATTCCCGATGGCGATTATGAATCTTTTAAATGGGAAGATGGAAAATGGGAACATGTTGACAAAGTTTTTAACCAGCAATTAAAAGATGGGCAAGCGCCAAGACCGCAACCTTTGTTTGATGAAAACGGAAGCAGTTTAAAAAATGATCACAATTAATTTCTGCTGCCGAAAATTAAACTTCCTACGCGGATCATGTTACTACCTTCTTCGATAGCAATTTTATAATCCGCAGTCATACCCATAGAAAGAGTTTCCAGTTTATAGTTTTCAGTTTGTAGTACTTGTTGCAACGATTTTAAATAATGAAACTCTTTTCGAATTTGTTTTTCATCACTCGTGTTTGTTGCCATTCCCATCAAGCCGATTACATGTACATTTTTCATTTGCTCATCTGCTAATTTGCTAATTATTTCATTCAATTCTTTTTCATCTAAACCAAATTTTGTTTCTTCTTCTGCAATGTGAACTTGCAATAAACAATTCGTTATCTTATTTACTTTTTCTGATTGTTTATTTATTTCTTTCAGCAATTTCAAACTGTCAACACCATGAATTAAATGCACAAGACTAATTATTTGTTTTACTTTATTTGTTTGCAAATGACCAATAAAATGCCAGTGAATATCTTTTGGTAATTGCTTTTCTTTTTCAATTAATTCCTGCACATAATTTTCACCAAAATCTCTTTGACCGAGATCATATAAAGCAAGAATATCTTCAACAGGTTTTGTTTTGCTTACTGCAACAAGTGTTACATTTTTCTCTTTGCATTCTTGAATTATATTTTTATACGCTTCTATATTCATTTTTCAATTTTCACTTTTGAATTTTTACTTAATAACAAATATTCCAGCAATAAACAATCATTCCATGCCGGGCAATAATGATTATACATCAATAAACGCAGATCAATAAATTTTCCTTTTAAACTTCTGTGGAAATAAGATGGAATATTACCAATGAAAAATGGAAGATCGTTCTGCTCAATTTTTTTAAAATCATTTATGCTGATGTCTAATTGCGGCGGCTGTTCATTCCATTTTATTAATGCGGAACCTAGCATAACTTTCTCAAATATATTATTCGTTGATTGCAGTTCATCGTTGGCAATTTGAATTAACTGCGTTTTGATGTTTTCTAGTTCAGGTATTCGTTTAATACTCATCAATCTTGCCAAATGATATAAAATAATAGATGTGTTTGCATAATATGGTGAAACAAAAGCAGGATGTTTTACAATATCATTTCTTTGAATCGTTTCAACAATATGTTGCAAAGAAGCGCTGTCTGCTTTTGTCCATGGCAAATTATTTTCCTGCACAAAACTTAACACGTTACATAGAACACTCACATCAAACACAACAGGAAATTTTTTACCAAACCATGTTGAATAAGCGCTGTCGTTTTGATAAACTTTATACGTTGTTTTTAATGGCGGCTTGTTGTTAATATAAGCTTGCATTAATTGGTGCAGTGCTTTTGCGGAATTTTTATTTTCATCATTCATTAATAAACCAAGCACAGTATCATCCATATCATCGGGCAAAGAATTTTTTCCTTCAAATATCGGCAGCCACCAACTGTAATGAAATTTCGTTGCCGTATCTGTTCGCCAGAAATTATAGGTATTGCGTGTTTTGTTTTTGAAATACTTTGAAGCACGTTTACCTCTTGCGATAATGCTATCAACAATAATTTTTTGTTCCTGGCTGAATTGATTGTAATTGTCTTTCAAAACATAAGTAACAAGTGTGTTGTAAAATATCGTGTTGTCTTTCTTTTTTGTGTTGAATTTTCTGCTTGCGTGTATATAAGATGGAAAAACGCCTTCAATAAAAAAATCGTTTCGCTTTAATTGTTGTGTTTCTATTTTATCGAGTAAGTAATCAATAGTAATGCTGTCTTGCGCATAAGATGATTGAACAAGAGATATTACAAAGCATATCAGTAAAAATCTCAACCACAAAGACACGAAGACACAAAGCCTTCGAGTCTTTGTGTCTTCGTGGTTCAAAAAAAACTTAATGCACCAACACATGTGTCTGCTTTATAATACCCATTACAAAAACACTTTGCACATGACCAATGTTTTCTTCCTGGCTTAATTTATTTACATGAAAATCATAATAAGCATCCATGTTTTCTGCCATTACTTTCAGCATAAAATCAAACTCGCCGCTGATGCTGTAACATTCAATTATTTCAGGCAGGCTTTGCACGAGCTTAATAAATTTTACACCGGCATTTTTGCTATGTTGTTTGATTGAAACATAGCAAATCACCATCAAACCTTTCTTCACTTTTGAATGATCGACCAACGTTGCGTATTGTTTTATTACACCGGCTTCTTCCATGCGTTTAATGCGTTCATGCACAGGCGTTGTGCTGAGATGAATTCTATCTGAAATTTCTTTTACCGTAATGCGTGCATTGTGTTGTAATAATTTCAGAATGGCAAGATCCTTCTCATCAATGTTAAAACCTGTTATAGTGGATTCATCTTTTTTAATTGCTTTAGACATATCAAACTATACTTTTATTCTGTTATGAAGTCATATAAATTATTTTCATTCCAAAAATAAATCATTAAACATTATTCTATTCTAAATTTTTACTTTTGTCGTTCAAACTAAAAACATGTCAACGATAACTAAAAACATTGATCTAACCCTTCCTTACAAAGTGAAAGATATTTCGCTTGCTGAATGGGGACGCAAAGAAATAAGATTAGCCGAAGCAGAAATGCCGGGCTTAATGGCACTGCGTGCAGAATATGGCGCAAGCAAACCATTGAAAGGTGCCCGCATTGCAGGTTGTTTACACAT
>DASZUY010000158.1:0-40345 GCA_035547495.1 Parafilimonas sp.
GACGACGATTGTGCGGCTGAAATGTACGTTTCATAATTTAATTTTTAAACTGTAATTAATTTCAACTATCAAGGCAACAGCCACCATACTGTTCCCGGTGAAAGGACGGCAAAATTAATAGAATTCAATTAAACTGTCGCTAAATTTTAATTTTGATTGATGACACACAAAACCAAGGGTATTGTACTCCGCGCCATTCCGTATGGCGAAACAAGTATAATCACTTCTATTTATACAGAGCTATTTGGTTTGCAGAGTTATATTGTAAAAGGTGCGCGGCAATCAACAAAAAAAACGCCGGCAAAGGCTGCATATTTTCAACCGGGTGCAATTTTAGAAATGGATGTTTATCACAACAACTTAAAAAATCTTCAGTTCATTAAAGAATATAAATGGAGTTATTTATACGTGAAAGTTTTGTTTGATGTAGTACGCAATGCAATTGTGCAATTTATGATTGAGCTTTTTCATCGCAGCATTAAACAGCCCGAAGCTAACCCTGAATTATTTTATTTATTGGAAGGAAGTTTAATGCAGGCAGATAAAGCTTCGGATGCAATTGTAGCAAACATGCCTTTATATTTTGCGTTGCATCTTTCTACTGAATCAGGTTTTCAGCTGCAGGGAAATTATTCAACTGAAACTCCTGTGCTTGATTTAAAAGAAGGAATGTTTATTGAAGAAGAGCCTGCACATCTGCAATATGTTTCAGGAACCTTCGCAGAAATTATTTCTAAAATTCAGCATATAAATTTTTACAACGACCTCGAAAATATTAAACTGAACAGAGAATTGCGGAGACAGATTTTAGATATTTTACTTCAATACATTTCTTTGCATGTAACAGAGTTTAAAGAGATGAGAAGCTTGCCGGTGTTACAAGCAGTATTGAATTAACTACAATAATCTTTTTATTGTTGTTTCGTTAGTTATTTCAGAGTCACTCAGATTTTCAAGCAAAACAATTCCAGGCATTTTTCCTTTTTCAAAACTTCCATATTTATTTTTCATGCCCAAAGCTTTTGCGCCATTTAATGTTGCCCATTGTAAGATTTCTTTTGTTTCAATTGATGGAAAATTTTGTCGTATTGTTTTTATTTCATCTAAAATATTTAATGAATGATTGCTTGAATAACTGTCAGTTCCCAAAACAATATTGCAATTATTTTTCCTGAATAATTCAACCGGTGGAAGATTATTTTCTATATACAGATTTGCATTTACACATAAACACCAGAAGAGTTTTTGATTAGCCTTTTTACTTTGCTCAACAGAAAAATTAATATCAGCTTGTTTTGTAAATGTGTTATGAATAAGCAGTATTTGTTTTGTTTTATCTAACAACTGCAAATAAGATTGTAAACTGCTTTTATTGTATGGCTTGAAAAAATCAATATTAATATTTAAGAACTGATAGAGCTTTAAAAATTCACCAGCTTTTGTTTGATACAATTCATCTTCAGCAAGTGTTTCCTGGTTGTGAATAGAAATAATTTTATCTGCGGAAAAATTATTGATTAAATCAAACATTGAATTGCTAACTGTATACGGCGCATGCGGAATGATAGAAGAATTTTTTTCAAAGCCTGCCTCACAGTAGGTGTTGTATACCTTTATATAATTCTGAAATCGTTCTTCCGATTGTTCATTAAATCCAAGTACTTCAACAAAATTTCTGTATTCAATTTTGCTTTTCTGTTTTTGAAAGATTGTATCAGTTGAATTACAGATATCACCCACACCAACAATTCCATTTTCATACATCTCATTATCAGCATTTATAATTGCTTCATCAACTTTTTCTTTAACAGCGCTTCGGTTACTGATTACTTTAATAAGAAAATCAACCAAACCTGTCCCGCGTTCAACCACATCTTTTAAATGGCTTAACTCTAAGTGACAATGACAATTGATAAATCCCGGCGAGAGAATTCCCTGAAAAATTTCTATGTTATCGCCTGCATCTTTTTCATCGATAACCTTTTCAATAACTCCGCTTTCATTTGTAATAAGAACATTATTTCCGGGCAATAAATCTTCCCCGTTAAAAAGATAATCAGCTTTAAATTTTCTGTAAGACATGCGGTAAAATTAAGACAGCTAAAACATCTAAATTTGCGCACTTTATGATTGAACAGTTAGAAGCAATAAAGGCAAAATTTGAGCAGGTGGGCGTTGCACTCACTAATCCTGAAATTATTAATAAGCAATCTGAATTTCAGCGGTTGAGTAAAGAATATCGCCAGCTTGAAAAAATTGTAAAACCTTTTGAAGAATATAAAAAAGTTATAGCGGATTACGATTTTGCGAAGCAAGGTTTAAACAGCAGTGATGAAGACATGCGTGAACTGGCAAAAATGGAATTGCCCGAACTGGAAGAAAAAAAATCTTCGCTTGAAAAAGAACTTACCAAGCTCTTAATCCCAAAAGATCCGCAGGACGATAAAAATGCAGTACTTGAAATTCGTGCCGGTACAGGCGGTGATGAAGCGAGTTTATTTGCCGGTGATTTATTGGATATGTATTTGCGTTATGCATCAAAGAAGGGATGGAAAACAGCAGTGATTAGTGAAAGTGAAGGAACGGTTGGTGGTTACAAAGAAGTTGTTGTTGAAGTAACAGGCGAAGATGTTTACGGCACTTTAAAATTTGAAAGCGGCGTGCATCGTGTGCAACGTGTGCCAGAAACTGAAACACAGGGAAGGGTACATACATCTGCTGCAACGGTTGCAGTTATGCCTGAAGCAGAAGAAGTGGATTTTGAATTAAACCCTGCCGATGTTAAAATGGAAACCGCACGCAGCGGTGGCGCCGGTGGTCAGAATGTAAATAAGGTTGAAACCAAGGTAATGCTAACGCACATTCCAACAGGAACTGTTGTTGTTTGTCAAACCGAGCGAAGCCAGTTAGGCAACCGTGAAAAGGCGATGACGATGTTGCGTACAAAATTATATGAAGAAGAAGTGCGCAAGCATGAAGAACAAATAGCAAGGCAACGCAAAACATTAGTAAGCACCGGCGACCGCAGTGCAAAAATCAGAACATATAATTATCCGCAGGGAAGAGTTACAGACCATCGCATTGGCTTAACTGTTTACAATCTTGATGCAGTAATGAATGGCGAAATTGATCAGTTTATTGAGGCATTACAGGTT
Source organism: Parafilimonas sp. (assembly GCA_035547495.1). Classification (GTDB taxonomy): domain Bacteria; phylum Bacteroidota; class Bacteroidia; order Chitinophagales; family Chitinophagaceae; genus Parafilimonas. Next base: position 3,156 of record DASZUY010000158.1, read on the forward strand.
GCAGAAAATGCAGAGAAAATGGCGAAGCAGAATTAATTTCAATTGTAAGATGCTGATATTATAAATCCTTCGAATCATTAAAATAAAATTCCCTAAACATAACAGGTGTTTTTATTGCATCAACATCATTTGCCTTTTAATTAAATTCAATTCTTGAATTATTTGAGCGATAAATGGCGCAAAAAATTATTTTATATCGGACAATTAAGGACAATATGAAAGTTTTTTTCATCTGGCATTTTAATTGAACCTATCTACCTTCGCTTTAAGTCTAGCTATTTTGAATTTTTTGATGACAAATTGACTTTTTAAAAAGAATATGAAGATAAATAAGTTCACACTCTCAGATGAAGATGCAGAATTCTTACCCATAATTCCCTTAAATGAAACTGATGAGCAAGATAAAAACCTTGTCGTTCCCGATATACTGCCTTTACTGCCTTTGAAAAATACAGTGCTGTTTCCAGGTGTTGTTTTACCAATAACTGTTGGAAGAGATAAAAGTATAAAAGCAGTTACTGAAGCTTACAAAAAAGATAAACTGATTGGCGTGCTTTCACAAAAAGATTCCAATGTAGAAGATCCTGCACCGGAAGATTTATGTGCTGTTGGAACCGTTGCAAAAATTGTGAAGCTGATTAAAATGCCCGATGGCGGAACAACTATAATTATACAAGGCAAAAAAAGATTTCGTGTTAGCCAGATGATTCAAACAGAACCATATTATACCGCTAAAATAGTTGTGCTAAACGATGATGAATTAAAACAAGATGAACAGTTTGATGCACACACAGGTTCAATAAAAGATTTGGCTTCGCAAATAATATCTATCTCACCAAATATGCCCGCAGAGGCTTCCATCATTTTAAAAAATATTGAAAGCCCTTCATTTCTTGTAAATTTTGTAAGTAACAATTTAAACACTGATGTTAGTGATAAACAAGGCTTGCTTGAAATTGATGATTTGAAACAACGCGCAGAAAAATTAATTGAATTATTGCACAAGGAATTGCAGTTCGCTGAATTGAAAAATAAAGTAACAACAAAAACACGCACTGAAATTGATAAGCAGCAACGCGAATATTTTTTACAACAGCAATTAAAAAGTATTAAAGATGAGTTAGGTGGTGATACGAATGAGCGTGAGCTTACTGAAATGAAGAAGAAAGCGGAGGCAAAAAAATGGAGTGACGCCGCGAAGGAAATGTTTAAAAGCAATATCGCCAAGCTGGAAAGAATGCATCCTTCCACGCCGGATTATTCTGTTATTTATAATCATCTTGATTTATTGCTTGACTTACCCTGGAATGAATACACAAAGGATAATTATGATTTGAAACATGCTTCAAAAATTTTAGATGCCGATCACTACGGCATGAAAAAAATTAAAGAACGTATTCTTGAATACATTGCTGTTTTAAAATTAAAGGGCGATATGAAAAGCCCGATACTTTGTTTTACCGGCGCACCCGGCATTGGTAAAACATCATTGGGCAGAAGCATTGCACATGCTATAGGCAGAAAATATGTGCGTGTAAGTTTGGGTGGTTTGCATGACGAAAGCGAAATACGCGGTCATCGCAAAACATATATTGGAGCAATGCCTGGACGTATTATTCAAAATATTAGAAAAATAAAATCATCTAATCCTTTAATGGTGCTGGATGAAATTGATAAAGTGGGCGCAGATTTTCGCGGCGATCCATCATCTGCTTTGCTTGAAGTTTTAGACCCTGAACAAAATCATACTTTTTATGATAACTATTTAGAGCTTGAATATGATTTAAGCAAAGTGCTTTTCATCGCGACAGCAAATAATATTCAAAATATTCAACCTGCATTGCGCGACCGTTTGGAAATTATTGAATTGAGTGGTTATGCAGTAGAAGAAAAAATTCAGATTGCACAACAGCATTTAATTCCCAAGCAAAAAGAGGCACATGGTTTAAATAAATTGAAATTAAAGATCAGTGACAAGGTTCTGCAAAAAATTATTGAGAACTATACACGGGAAAGCGGTGTGCGTGAGTTAGACAGGCAGCTTGCATCTATCATGCGCAATAAAGCAAAAGAATATTCGCTTCGAAATAAAATTGCACCCACTATTTCTTTGAATGATGTAGAAAGAATTTTAGGTACGCAGAAGTATAGCAATGAAATTTATAAAACGGCAAACATTCCCGGTGTAGCTGTTGGTTTAGCATGGACGTATGTTGGTGGTGATATTTTATTTATCGAAACCATTTTAAGTGAAGGCAAAGGTGAATTAAAACTTACCGGAAATTTAGGTAATGTAATGAAGGAAAGCGCTGCAACAGCATTGAGTTATTTGCAGGCAAACGCAAAGAAATATGGAATTGATGAATCGATGTTCAGCAAAAAAAATATTCATATTCATGTGCCTGAAGGTGCGGTGCCAAAAGATGGACCAAGTGCTGGTGTTACCATGTTGAGCTCGCTTGCTTCAGCATTTACGGGGAAAAAAATAAAGCCCTATCTCGCAATGACGGGTGAGATTACTTTACGTGGTCAAGTGTTACCTGTGGGAGGAATTAAAGAAAAAGTTTTAGCTGCCAAACGCGCAGGGTTAAGAGAAATAATGATGTGCTATTTGAATGAAAAAGATGTAAGAGAAATTGATGCAAGCTTTATTAAAGGAATCGAATTTCATTATGTAAAAAATATGCAGCAGGTAGTTGATGTTGCGTTACAGTACTAAAAAAAATTATTGCATAAAAAAAGGGAGCAATTTATTTGTTCCCTTTTTATTTTTGAAAGGCTAACGTTAACCTAACGCCACTCTTTTAAATTCAATCACCTTTAAGTCTTTGTCAACACTCTTTAAATAATCTTCTACACTTTTAGCGCCATCCTTTACAAAAGCTTGTGCTAATAATGTTTGTTCTTTAAAGAATGCATTTAGTTTTCCCTGTGCAATTTTACCCAGCATTTCATCTGTTTTGCCAGACATTTTTGGGTCTTGTTTCATTTGCTCGATAGCAATATTTCTTTCACGCTCGATTGTTTCTGCAGGCACTGAAGCGGCATCAACAGCAACAGGGTTCATTGCTGCAATTTGCATAGCAATATCTTTTCCTGCTTCACCTGCTTCTTTATTCAATCCAACTAAAACACCCATTCTGTTTGCACCATGAATGTATGAAGCAACATAAGGTGCATCAATTCTTTCAAATTTTGTAATGCCTATTTTTTCACCGATTGATGCAAGCTTATCATTTACCAAATCTGAAACTTTGGAACCATTTACATCGGCTGCATTTAATTCATCAAGGCTCTTTACATTATTTTTTATAGCGGCATCTGCAATACTTTGTGCAAAGGCAACAAAGTCTGCATTTTTAGCAACGAAATCTGTTTCGCAACTCACACAAACAATAATTCCTGATTTATTATCGTCGGTTGTTTTTGCAAGCACAACACCTTCTTTCGCTTCACGATCGCTGCGTTTTGCGGCAACTTTTTGTCCTTGTTTACGCAACCAATCTATTGCTGCTTCAAAATCACCGTTAGTTTCTGTTAATGCTTTGCGGCAATCCATCATGCCTGCACCCGTTGCCTGGCGCAACTTATTTATTTCTGCTGCTGATATTGTTACTGTACTCATTTATTTCTGTATTTATATTTTGAAAAAGGCTGCGAACAGCAGCCTTAATAATGTATAATAAAATAGACTGAATTATCTTGGACCTCCGCCGCCACCGCCCGCAGGTCTGCGGCTTGGAACGCGACGTTTAGTTACACCACCACGAACTTTTCCGCCATCTCCGCTGCCACTACCTTGCCCGCGTCTGCGACCACCTTCAGCTTCAGCCTCTGCCTGTAAACGTGCAGCTCTTTTTTCTGCTTCGTTATCTGCGTCTTCTGCAGGCATATTTGCTTCTTCATCTTTTGCAGCTTGTCTTTCAGCCAAACCTTCTGCAATTACAGCGGTAATATAATTTGTAATTATAGCGATTGATTTTGTTGCATCATCATTTTGCAGGAATTGCATAATCAACTTTATTAGGATCGCTATTGGTATCAACCATTCCAAAAGTGGTGATACCAAGACGTTTTGCTTCTGCCAAAGCAATATGTTCATGACCTATATCAACTAAAAATAATGCTGCCGGCAAACGTCCTAACTGTGCAATACCACCTAACACTTTTTCCATTTTTTCTTTATCGCGGCTTAATGTTAAGCGTTCTTTTTTTGTAAGGCTTTCTGCGCTGCCATCACTCAACATTTTTTCAATACTCTGCATTTTCTTTACGCTCTTACGAACCGTATTGAAATTGGTGAGCATTCCACCTAACCAACGTTCAGTTGCAAAAGGCATGTTTACACGCTTTGCGCATTCTGTAACAATTTCTTTTGCCTGCTTTTTGGTTGCAACAAACATTATTTTCTTTCCGCTTTTTGCAATTTGTTTTAAAGCTGCAGAAGCGTCCTGTAAGCAATCAACTGTTTTGTTTAAATCGATAATATGAATGCCTTTCTTTTCTGCGAAAATGTAAGGCAGCATTTTAGGATTCCACTTCTTACGCAAGTGACCAAAGTGCACACCTGCTTCGAGTAATTGTTGTTGTAACGAAGTGTTTTGTTCCATGAATTATAATTAAATGATTTGAATGATTAACGTTTAGAGAATTGATAACTGCGGCGCGCTTTTTTGTGACCGAATTTCTTACGCTCAACACCACGCGGGTCGCGCTTTAATAAACCTGCTGCTTTTAATGCAGGACGATATTCAGGATTGATTTCAAGCAAGCCACGGGCTATGCCCAACTTTGCAGCTTCAGCCTGACCTTTGACACCACCACCGGTTGCATTAATAACCACATCAAACTTGTCGAGTGATTCGATGGTTTTAAGCGGAGACTCAACTTGATTCTGCAAATACTCAAGCGAAAAATATTGTTTATAATCTTTATCGTTTACAGTTATTTTACCGCTGCCCTTATTTATAAAAACACGGGTTACTGCTTCTTTACGGCGACCAACTGCATTTTTTTGTTTTTCCATTTATGCGGAATTGAGTTATGATTAGAATTTTAATTCTTTAGGTTGTTGTGCTTTATGCGGATGCTCGGTTCCTGCATACACAAACAATTTTTTAAACATTTTTCTGCCGAGACGATTCTTTGGCAACATGCCTTTTATAGCACGTTCGACAACCGCTTCAGGTCTGCGTTTAAGCAAATCTCTTGCAGCTTCTTCTTTTAAACCACCAGGATAACCGCTAAAGTTCTGATACAGTTTTTCATCCATTTTGTTACCGGTGAACTTTACTTTATCAGCGTTAGTTACAATTACAAAATCGCCGCAATCAACATGAGGCGTATAATAAGCTTTGTTCTTGCCGCGTAAAATGGCAGCAATTCTTGAACACATGCGACCAACGGTTTGATTGGTGCCGTCAACAACATACCAGGTACGTTGCACGGTAGCCTCGTTCGCATGTTTTGTTGTGAAATGTAAATTACTCATTGTTTATTTTTTGTTTATCGCCCGCCATCCCGGGCATAATTTTTTGGGAGCGCAAAGATGAGGCTTTGCAATAGAATAAACAATTAATAGGGCAACTATTTTTATTGAACCTTTATAATGAGTTGATTTTTAGTAAATATTTTGCCGGAATTTTACTCTTATTAATGGCAAAGAATTAAAATGTCAACATTTATTCAAACATTAGTTTGCCAAGGAATATTTTTTTTCCTTTAAAGCAAGGAATTATGATGGTATTATTATCAACTGCTACCGCTTGCTCCATCAGGTAGACATAGGAGGAATTCCAAATTGGCAAATTGTCTACATTATAAGTGCCGTCTTCATCAGAAACAATTATTTGGCTAATGCCCATTTTGCTGTTCGTTAATTGATGAGAGTAAATAATATGAATTGTATTTGTTCCGCTTGCTATTACTTTATTATTTAAACTTTGAAGGAATTGGGTACTGCTGCTGCCAAGATCTTTAAGCCAGTTAAGTTGATTGGAATTACTTAAACTGAATATGTTTACACCTGTTTCGATTGTATTAACAACAGACTTTCCTGAAACCTGGTCTGAAGGCGGAGGCAAGTAATTTCGATAGTGGTTTGCAATATCTAACTCTATCTGATCAACCTCAGATATATGAGGTAAAGAACCTAAATCTACGCTCCTCATAAGTTCATTTTGCCAAGAAGAATTATCATAAGCCTCCACATACTCAGCATGAATAGAAGTATCTCTTTTATATTTTTCAATTGCAAAAAGATCTCTATCTTTTTCTGATTTGATAAAATTAATATTCCAGTTAGTTGCAGTAGTAATATTTAAAATTGTGTCGCCGGGTTTATCATTCAAATTAAAATCAGTAGTCCATTTGAAAAAACCGGTTAAATGCAGGTTTTTATTTTCCGCAGTATTTAAGTTGTTTTGCCAAGCACCATAAATTATATAAGTGTCAGGTTTGTAAGTCAAATGAATACTTCCATTAATTAAACTTCCGGAATCTATTTTTTTGGAAGTAATTAACAAATAATCTTCTAAAAAATTCTTCTTAATAAGTTTCACAAAAAAAGACGAATCTGATGTTAGTGTTTCTAATACAACAAAATTTTTATTGCCATCAATTGAAAAATTGTCAATGCTTTCATGCAGAAAATCAAATGGAAGAAAAAACTGTTCATAAGATACCTCACCATTCTTTATAAATGTGCAACTAATTTTTATTACAGCACTGTCAACATTCATCAAAAACTTAGTACAACAAATTGTTTTTTTGTCTTGCGATACTAAGGATTTATAAAAATATTTACCGCTTTCTGTTTTTGCTTTGTCACTATCCAAACTATCTACTATGATGGTTGATAACTGCGTTGCATTATCATCAAAAAAAGTAAGGCGATATTGCCATGTATTCTTGAACTTATATTGATAAGCTACTGCAAAAGAATCAGCCAAACTAAAATATTCCGGATTTGCATCAACATCAGATTTTAGAATGCCGGAAGATACTTTTCGAAGGAGGTGTAGTTCGTTATCAAATACTAAAATTTCAGAGGAATTGCGATCATTAATAGTCCAGACAATAATATTCTTGTTAATGCTGCCAATTAATTTGTATGTAGCGCTATTGTTAATAAAGTGATTTGAAAATAACATTCGTTGGGCATTGCATACTAATGATGATGTTATAAAACATAATATTAGGATTGATACTCTCATAGTGATTAAGTTAAATTACTAAAAATTCAGATAATTAAAGCAGCAAGTAATTCGAATCACAAATCTCCCAACTGCGGTCTTAAAATAATTTCTTCTACGCAGGTTTGCGGCGAAAGTTGCGAAACAGCAAAAACAATTTCTGCAATATCATTGGGCTTCATAAATCGGTCTTCATTTATTCCGCTTTCATTCAATGAATCTGTGTAAGTTGCATTGGTAGTTTTCTTAAACACGTTCCTATTCTAAATTCATTCGCACGAAATCTAATTTATTACCTTTTAACGTAGGGAAAATAATTGTATTCTCATCAATTTGTAACGCTTGATTTATTATAAAAGAATTAGATGAATGCCACGCTATTGCGTTTTTCTCTGTTTCTGCACCGTCATAAGATATAACTATATGTTTTATAAGGTTTTTTTTACCTGTTGTTACAGAGTATATTAAATGAATTTTATCATTATTTACTACTATTGTTCCATTCAAAATAACATTAAATAAAATATCCTTTGAATACATTGTAAAATCTTTAGTCCATTCTATTTTATTAAACATATCTATATTGAATAAAGTAACTTTAGAAATAATATTTAGATTATCGCTTTCGTACTTATCCGCCACTCCTATAGGTGTAGGAACTAAAAAAAGTGGTGCTGGTTGGAAATTCATAACTGTTAGCATTTGAAAATCGTGCAGGGTTTCGCCGCTTAGGGGTGCTTTTGATCGGAATGATGGTCGCGGTGGTAAATTATATGACTGCTGGCGTAATTGGTTAGCATCAATTTTATTTTGCACAACTATTAAGTGATTTCCATTTGCAGAAATTATGACATCACCTTGTACTTCCTTAAAATTCTCTGCATTAAAGTTATGGTATATGCTATCGCCAGGATTGTTGTTTAAACCACTATCTAATCTCCATAAATAAAAAGTGCCTTCATTTTGATGTAAGCTATCCTGAGTTATTTCCGGTTTTCCAAACTCGTAAACGATATACGAATTGTTTGTATTTAATATTCTAACACTTTCCCTTTGTAAAGATATTCTTGCGAAGTCTTTCTGTACAATGAGCATATAATCATCAGAAAAATTTGTTTTGATTATTTTAAGTTGGGAAACAGAATCGGTTTGATGGTGAATAGCAAAAAGGAAGTTCTTATTATTATCAATTAAAAAATCTGCCAACCAATCATGATTAGCATCAAATGGTATTACGAAATTTTTATGTAATGTTTTCTCCGTAAAAAAATTACAATTAAACTTTATAATATAATTCTGTTTATCATAAAAGAATTTTGCAAAGCAAACTGTTTTTTTATCTGCGGATTGCAAGAATTTATAATGATAATATGCGGTGTCTGTTACAGAATTAAAATTTTGTATACTGTCCAAAATTTTTTCTGAAATGAAATTGCCGTTCTCGTTAAAAGAGGCAATTTTATATTGCCAAAGTTTATTTTTTAGATACTGATAAGCAACACAAAAAGAATCATTGTTATTAAAAAAAATTGGTGAAGGGTTAATGTCAGACATCAAAATATCTGAGGTAACTTTCTTTGTTAGTTCTAACTTGTCATCATACATCAATATTTCTGAAGAATAACGCTTATCTGTACAAACCCAAACAATAATGTTTCTGCCAACTTTACCAATTATTTTATAGGCAGAAGTAGCAGCTTTAATGGAATAATTAGAATAAACAATACTTTGACTTCTACAAAGGGTAAATGAAATGGCTAAAGCAGCAAGCAAAATAATTTTTCTCATTGACTGGGTTGTTTTTAATAGCAATGGCAATTTACAAATCTCCTAATTGTGGTCTCATTAAAATTTCTTCAACGCAAGCTTGCGGCGAAAGCATAGAAGCCGCATATATCATGGAAGCAATATCATCTGGCTGCATAAAACGTTCGGGCGGTAAATTACTTTCTGCCCAGCTATCAGTGTAAACTGCGCCCGGTATTACTGCGGTAACTTTTATTTTGAATTGCATCAGTTCGACACGCAAATTTTTAGTCAAACCTAACAATGCCCATTTGCTTAAACTGTAGCTGCCGCCGTTTGGGTAGGCTTGTATTGAAGCAATTGAACACATATTAAATATATGTCCGCTTTTTGCTTCCATCATTTTTGGCAATAATTTTCTTGTAAGATGATAAGCGCTGTAAAGATTCGTTTCCATCATTTCTTCAAGTGCACCTTCTGCTTCAGAGTGAATACTGCCTGGAACAAAACTGCCTGCATTATTAATAAGAATATCCGGTGTTCCAAATTGAAGTGCAAAATTTGCAAAGGCAATTGCATTTTCTTTTTTTGATAAATCCGTTGCCATGAATTCTATTTTGCACGCAGGATTTTTTTTGAGCAATTCATCTTTTGTTACTGATAATAGGCTTTCATTTCTTGCACAAATAATTAGATGATGACCAGCTTCTGCAAACTTTTCTGCAATCGCTTTTCCCAAACCTTTAGATGCGCCGGTGATTATAACATTCATGATTTATTTTTTGATAGTAGCTTGCAACTTGTACAAAGCTAAAATCTGTGGCATCAACAATTAAACAATACAAACATTTATTTTTTGATTTAGACCATACGCTTTGGGATTTTGAAGCGAATGCAAAAGAAACATTGCGTTTACTTTCTTTAAAACACGATTTTACAGAAAAGGGTGTTCACGATTTTGATTTATTTTTTGAACGCTATTCTTATCACAACAACAAACTCTGGGAGCGATATACAAAAGGTACGATTAAACAAGATGAATTAAGATGGAAACGCATGTGGCTTTCGTTGCTTGATTTTAAAATTGCAGATGAAACATTAAGCAAAGCTTTGGCGGTTGATTTTTTGAATGATTTACCTAATCGAAAAATGTTGTTTCCATATACAATCGAAATTCTTGAATATTTAACTGCAAATAATTATGTGCTGCATTTAATTACAAATGGTTTTGATAGTATTCAATACAATAAACTATGCAATAGTAATCTTACAAAATATTTTAAAGAAGTTATTACATCGGAAAAAGCAAACAGCTTAAAACCAAACAAAGAAATTTTTGAATTTGCATTGAAAGCAACAAACGCAAATATTGATGAGAGCATAATGATTGGTGATAATATTGATGCCGATATTAAAGGCGCTATGAATGCAGGTTTAGATACGGTTTTTGTAAATCATCTGCGTGTTGAAGCTGATGTGAAGCCAACGTACACAATCCATCATTTAAAAGAACTGGAAGAAATTTTTTAAATTGATTTTATGAGCGAAGATTTGAATATTATACAGGGAACAAAGGAAGAACAATACGAAGCTTTGTTGCCGCAAATAAAAGGTTTGGTTGAAGGTGAAACAGATTTAATTGCAAATCTTGCTAATGTTTGTGCAGCACTAAAAGAACAATTCAAATGGCTTTGGATTGGTTTCTATTTGCTGAAGAACGATGAGTTAGTTGTTGGTCCGTTCCAGGGACCGGTTGCATGCACAAGAATAAAAAAAAGCAGAGGTGTTTGCGGTACAAGCTGGGCTGAAAGGAAAACAGTTATTGTTGATGATGTTGAAAAGTATCCGGGGCATATTGCCTGCAGCAGTTTATCAAAATCTGAAATTGTAATTCCTGTTTTTAAAAATAATGAAGTGATTGGTGTGTTGGATGTTGACAGCGAACAGCTAAATCATTTCGATTCAACAGATGAAAAATATCTTACCAAAACAATTGAGTTAATTAATTTTTAATTGAAGGAAGCCAGCACCGTAATTCCGCACTTCACCATTTGACCAAGCTTTACTTCAATCTTTGCATCAAGCGGCAATAACACATCAACGCGGCTGCCAAATTTTATAAACCCAAATTCTTCTCCTTGCTTAAGATGTTTTCCCGGCACAGCATAGTTACAAATACGTTTCGCCATAGCTCCGGCAATTTGTTTTACTAAAATCAAACCATTACTATTTTCTAAAACAATGCTATGCCTTTCATTCAGGGTTGATGATTTAGGATGCCATGCAACCAAATATTTTCCTTTATAATAATTATTGTAAATAACGGTGCCGCTAACGGGCGCACGGTTTAAATGCACATTTACCGGGCTCATAAAAATGCTTATTTGAATGCGCCTGTCATTAAAATATTCTGCGTCGTTAACCTCTTCAATCACTACAACTTTACCATCAGCAGGCGCAACAATTTTATTTTCAGAAAAAGTAAGATTACGTTTTGGAACGCGAAAAAAAAGCACCACAAAAAGCAACGCAAAAAAACTTAAGGCAAGAATAAGCAATGCCAGCCAGCGCCACGGTCCGTTAAAGAAATAAAACGAAAGAATATTTATCAGCGCAAAAAGCAGTGCGGTAACCGCAATAATCTTGTATCCTTCCCGGTGAATGGTCATAACGTGGCAGCAAATATAACTTAACCTAATTCTTTAAAAAGAAGAAAAGTTTTTCTTTGTAATTGCACCAAAACCGGAGTATGCCTCAAACTTTATTTGCTAATTAGATATTCATTCGCATGCTTTAGATTGGTTACATTTAAAATATTTTTTCGTACCCAAGAGGAAAATTCGCGCAAGCACTTAACGGTTCATTCAATCTTGAGCTTTAGTATGATGCATTGATTTGATCATCCTGTTTCCACATCGTTTTACAATGCCCTTACGCGCAATCAAACTTCAATCAAAATCATCTCACTTAAATTTGAATGTGTAATTCAAAAAAAGATGAATGATATTAAAGTGTTTGTGAGCAGCTTAATTCCATCCATTGGTATTGATATGTTGCGCAAAGAAAATTTTACTGTTGTAACATGGAATGATGAAAACCCAATTCCGCAAAATGCGCTTATAAAAAATGCAAAAGAATGCAATGCATTGCTTTGCACTTTAACTGCAAATATTGATGCGGCATTTTTGCATGAATGCAGTCATCTTGAAATTATTTCGCAGTTTGGTGTTGGTTATGATAATATTAATATTGCTGAAGCAACAAAGCTTGGCATTCCTGTTGGCAACACACCGGGCGTACTAACAGATGCTACTGCAGACATTGCTTTTGGACTGATGATAGCTGCATCAAGAAAAATGTTTTTCATGCATAAAAAAATTGAGAAGGATGAATGGAAACATTTCACACCAACTTCTAATTTAGGCATCGAATTAAAACATAAAACACTTGGCATTTTTGGTTTGGGGCGCATTGGAATTGAAATGGCAAAACGTTGTAAGGGCGCTTACGGGATGAATGTGATTTATCATAACAGAAACAGAAATACAGAAGCAGAAAAATTATTAAACGCAACATATGTAAGCTTTGATGAGTTGCTTGAACGAAGCGATGTTTTATCCGTGCACAGCGTTTTAAGTGCAGAAACAAAAGGTATTTTTAATAAAGCTGCGTTTAATAAAATGAAACCAACATCTATTTTTATAAATACAGCAAGAGGCAGTGTACATAACGAAGAAGATTTAATTGAAGCTTTGAATAACAAAACAATTTGGGGCGCGGGTCTGGATGTTACGAATCCGGAACCCATGTACCCAAACAATCCTTTATTAAACATGCCTACTGTTGCAGTGTTACCGCACATTGGTTCTGCAACCGTTGAAGCGCGAAATGGAATGAGCAGGTTAGCAGCAGAAAATATTATTCAGTTCTATAAAAATAATCGCATTCCAAACTTTGTAAACCCTCAAGTAATGAAGATTTAATTACCGCGCAATATTTTTTTCGGTTTCCCATTTTTCAAGCAGCGAAAGAATTTTATCAAGCTTATCTACTTCAATTGAGTTAAGCCGCATTTGTAATTGTTCTATTTCTTTTTTTGCAGCAAGGTTTGTTTGATAATCATCAAGCGCCTGTGCACGATCTCTTTCGTTTTGCCTGTTCTGCGCCATCATAATTACAGGCGCTGCATAAGCCGCCTGTGTAGAAAATAAAAGATTAAGCAATATAAACGGATAAGGATCCCAGTGATTGAGAAATGCAATCACATTAAATATCATCCATAGGGCAACAATAATTGTTTGTATGATAATGAAACGCCACGAACCCATGCCGTTCGCAACGCTGTCTGCAAGTCGTTGACCAAAGTTTAAAGAGGCTGTATGTTTATCATGCCATGTTTTTACGTCAAGCAGTTTTTTTAGTTGTATCATATAAAAAATCTTTGTGTAACATTAAATAATTTTCTGATTGCTTATATGATTTTATAAGTGCTGATTATTTTTTCAATTTTTTCTCAACTGTGGCTTTTCTTTTTTTCCAGGTAGGAATTGGTTCAGGTTCGTATAAAGCGTTTCCTTTTTTATCAGTTAAACCAAGACTTTTGTTTAAACTCTTGCTTAATTTTTTTATGGCTGCGTTACTTGTTTTATTTGATGATAATTTCTCTTGATGCTCTTTAAAATGTTGTATTGCCTGATTGATTAGTTGCAATTCTTCTTTGTACTTTTTTTGTTTGCGGTAAACGATCATCAACCTTGTATAAACAGATGCATTAAATGCTTTTTCATCTATTTCTTGTTTATATAATTTTTCGGCTGATTCAATGTCGCCGTTTTTTTCTGATGTTGCTGCTTGCTGTAATGTAGTTTGTTTTTCTACACGAGATTCGTTGCCTTTATACAGTGCAACAACTTTTGCCTGCGTTTTTTTGGGTTGTTTTTTTTCTTTGTTTGATGGACGAGGCATAATTAAAATTCATTCAATTCTATGCCATATTTTTGTTTGAATGAAGTCTAAATAAATTCTCCTTTGCAATCAATCGTTCTTTTTTCGTTATTACTTTGAATAGCTAACTCAATAACCCGAATAATATTGCGTGCATGTTCTGCGGTTATATCTAAGGGTTTGTTATGAACGATGGCATTATAAATATTTTGATAGAAATCTCTATAGTCCCCAACATCAGTTTGTATTTTACCTGAAAAATTCATTCCATCAATTTCAGTTACAAGATTGCCCCAAATATTTTCAGGTTCAACACCCCAATCTGTTTTATCGCCGGGTTTTAAACCGGCTTTTAAATCTGCTTCCTGCACATCCAAACCATATTTCACAAAGCTGCCTTTATTGCCAAGCAAAATATATCTTGGTAAATTTTGACTTACCAGCATTCCCGCTTTTAATGTAATTTTTAAATTTGGATAATGCATGATCACTTCAAAATTATCTGTTGCTTTTGCGCCTTCGCGTTGTATGCGAATATCTGCTGTTATGGCTTCAGGAAAACCAAACAACACCAAAGGCTGATCAATCAGGTGCGCGCCTAAATCATATAAAATTCCTGAACCCGGTTCATCTTTCTCGCGCCACGCACCCGGTCTTAAAAAATTTCTGAAGCGATCATAATGACTTTCAAATTCTACGAGTTTGCCAAGCACATTACTCTTTACTATTTTTTGTATTGTTTTAAAATCGCCATCATATCTCCGGTTATGATGAACAGATAAAATTCTGTTTTGCCTTTTCGCAATTTGAATAAGATCATCTGCATCTGCAGTAGTAATGGTAAATGGCTTATCAACCACTACATGTTTGCCTGCAAGCAAAGCTTGTTTTGTTAATGAATGATGCGAATCATTTGGGGTAACAATAACTATAAGTTGAATTGATGCATCATTAATAATATCATCACTATTATCTGTAATTATAGCCTGAGGATAACGCGCTTTTGCCAACGCAATCTGCTCAGGTTTTCTTGCCCTGATTTTAGTTAATTCTAATCCCGGAACCGCGGTTATAATTGGTGCATGAAAAACATTTCCGCCGGGACCAAAACCAATCAAACCTGTTTTAATAATTGTGTTCAAATGAAAGTAGCGTTTAAAAAATTATTTGATGCCTCTTTCTCTTTTCAGTTTTTCGTATTCCTGTTGTGTAAGATCTTCACCTGAGCCATGATATGCATCAAAATAATTAAATGCAAGTCCAATGCCCCAACCCAGCATAACCCATATTGGCCAAGGATAACCGGTAAAACCGGAATTATGTCCGATGGTAAACCACCACACGCCCCATAAAAAAGCATTGATCACTAAATAAACATATAAATGTCTTCTGAAACCTGCTCTTTTTTTGGCAATGCGCCACAGGTTTTCGTCACGTGATTCTTGCATAAAAATTTTTGTATGAAAGTTATAGAATAAATTTTGAATGACACGAGACCGTATTTCACATTAAAATTCTTCTTACCTTTTTTGAGCAAGATGGATCGATCTTTCTTATTAGCTTAGAATATTTTAACTTCTGCTGTAATTCGGTGCTTCCCTTGTTATTTCAATATCATGCGCATGACTTTCGCGCATACCTGCATTGGTGATTTTTACAAACGTTGCCTGTTGCAAATCTTTAATTGTCTTCGCTCCGCAATAACCCATACCTGCACGCAAGCCACCTGTAAATTGTGTTACCACTTCACTTAAATAACCTTTATATGCTACACGACCTTCAATGCCTTCAGGCACTAATTTTTTTATACCATCTTCCACGTCCTGGAAATACCTGTCACTGCTGCCTTCAGCCATTGCTGAAATACTACCCATGCCACGATATTCCTTAAACTTTCTTCCTTCATAAATAATGGTATCGCCAGGACTTTCTTCAGTGCCTGCGAAAACACTTCCCATCATCACTGTATCTGCACCTGCAGCTAATGCTTTTACCATATCGCCTGTATAACGAATACCACCATCTGCAATAACAGGAATGCCTTTATTTTTTAATGCTGATACAGCTTCTATTATTGCTGTAAGCTGCGGCACGCCTGCACCGGCAACAATGCGCGTTGTACAAATAGAACCGGGACCAATACCAACTTTCACTGCATCGGCGCCTGCATCGGCCAAAGCTTTTGCACCGGCTGCTGTACCGACATTTCCTGCAATCACCTGTAAATCTTTAAAACTTTTCTTTAACTGTTTTAAAACATTTATCACGCCTTTACTATGACCATGCGCACTATCAAGTGTTACTACATCTACACCAACATTAATTAATGCAGCAGCTCTTTCATTTATATCTTTTGTAATTCCTAACGCAGCGCCAACGAACAATCTTCCATAATCATCTTTAACAGCGTTTGGAAAATTCTTTAATTGAAGTATATCACGATAAGTAATCAACCCGGTAAGCTTACCTGCTTTATTTACAACAGGTAATTTTTCAATTTTATATTTATGAAGAATGATTTCTGCTTTCTTCAAATCTGTTCCATCGGGGGCTGTAATAAGATTTTCTTTCGTCATCACTTCACTAACTTTTTTCTTCTTATCATCTTCAAAACGTAAATCACGATTCGTAAGAATTCCAACTAAAATATTATTCTTATCAACGATAGGAATGCCGCCAATTTTATTTTCTTTCATCAACTTTAATGCATCACCAATAGTTGCATCTGCAAAAAGCGTTATCGGATCTATAATTAAACCGCTTTCACTGCGCTTAACTTTTCTTACTTGTTCTGCCTGCTTTTCAATGCTCATATTTTTATGCAGAATACCAATGCCACCTTCTCTCGCCAAAGCAATCGCAAGATTGGCTTCCGTAACTGTATCCATTGCTGCAGACAGCATTGGAATATTTAGATGTAATGTTTTTGTTAAACGTGTAGATAAATCTGTTTCGCGGGGAAGTACCTGGCTGTATGCAGGCATTAAAAGAACATCATCGAATGTTAAGCCTTCACCAAAAAAACGGGATTTTGAAGTACTGTTAAGTATTGTTGCCATGTGCAAAGATATAGCAGTAAATTATTGAGTACAAAATTTCATCTGAATTAATAAAGTGTTGAACCCACAATTAAAGCTCGAAAAAAAGTTGCTAATTTCACGCCGTCATTTTTGTGGTGTTTGATTTGATGAAAGGTAAATGACAAATGTTATCTGATGAAAGCAATAATTCCGGTTGCAGGGGCAGGCGCAAAATTGCGTCCACATACATATACACAGCCAAAAGCATTAATTCCTATTGCGGGCAAAACAATTTTAAGTTTTATTGTTGACCAATTGCATGATGCAGGCGTTCATGAATTTATTTTTATTGTTGGATATCTTGGCGAAAAAATTCATGAATATGTTTTGCAAACTTATCCTGAACTCACGTGTCATTTTGTTTATCAAAACGAAAGACAGGGAACAGGTCATGCCATCGAACTAACAAAAACAATTGTTGGCAATGATGAGGTAATGGTAACGCTGGGTGATACGATTTGCGATTATGATATTAAAGCAGTTGTTGCAGCTGATACAAATATGCTAGGCATAAAAAAAGTGGATGACCCGCGCAGTTTTGGAGTGGCTGAATTATCTGATGAAGGTTCTGTTGACCATGTAATTGAAAAGCCGGCTATACCAAAAAGCAATATGGCACTGGTTGGAATTTATAAAATTAAAGACACCCCAATTTTATTTGAATGTCTTGAATATTTATTTCAGCAAAATATAAAAAGTTACGGTGAATATAATTTGACCGATGCTTTGGATTGCATGATTCGGCGAGGGGTAAAATTTAAATCTTTTAAAGTAAAGAACTGGTACGATTGCGGTAAAAAAGAAACATTGCTTGAAAGTAATACTACATTATTAAAAAAATTTGGTGGCACAATAGATAAAAATATTCAGTCAGAAAACTCCATTATCATTCCGCCCGTGAGCATTGGCGCAGGATGCCGTTTAAAAAATTCTATTGTTGGTCCGCATGTTTCTGTAGGAGCCAATACTACGCTCGAATATTCTGTTGTTCGTGATAGTATTATTGGTTCTTATACAAATCTCTTCGAAGTTGTAATAGATAATTCTCTCATCGGCAGCGATGCCAGCGTAAAAGGTTTAAGCCGCACATTAAATATTGGTGATAATACAGAGTTGGATTTTGGGTAGTTGATTAGCACATTAGCAGATTTGTAAATTAGCTAATTAAATTAAACCCGTATGAAGTATACAAAAGACAATCCTGCTGTTATTCTCTCATTTGAATTTTCTAAACTAATTATTTTTTATACTGATGAACTTGAGAAATTGAGAAAATACAATTTAGCCAGTCAATTATTTCGTGCAGGCACATCAATCGGCGCGAATATTCGGGAGGCACAAAATGCAGAGAGCAAATTAGACTTCGTTCATAAAATGAAAATCGCAACTAAAGAAACCGATGAAGTGATTTATTGGCTGGAACTGTGTAAAGAAATAAATAATGTACCTAACTGTAGCACATTAATAGAAAAAGCAATTGCTCTGCATAAAATTCTTAATAAAATAATTGGCACAACCAAATCAAATATGAAGCTTTAATTTGCTAATCTGATCATTTGAAAATTTGCTAATTAAAAAATGTTTTCTAATCGCGTCACAAAGCTCTTCAACATAAATTATCCAATTGTACAAGCCGGTATGGTTTGGACAAGCGGATGGAAACTGGCAAGTGCTGTAAGTAATGTGGGTGCTTTGGGTTTGATTGGAAGCGGCAGCATGTATCCCGATGTTTTAAAACAGCATATTCATAAATGCAAAGCCGCAACTACAAAACCTTTTGGTGTAAACATTCCTTTATTGTATCCTGATATTGAAAAACACATTCAAACTGTGATTGATGAAAACATAAAAATTGTTTTTACAAGTGCAGGTAATCCCAAAATTTGGACACCCATTTTAAAACAACATGGAATTACAGTGGTGCATGTTGTAAGCAGCAGCACTTTCGCAAAAAAAGCGGAAGAAGCAGGTTGCGATGCTGTGGTTGCTGAAGGTTTTGAAGCAGGTGGACATAATGGTCGTGAAGAAACAACAACAATGGTATTAATTCCTGCAGTATGTAATGCGGTAAACATTCCTGTGCTTGCTGCTGGTGGTATTGCAACCGGCAGGCAAATGTTAGCTGCAATGGTTTTGGGTGCAGAAGGTGTTCAAATGGGAACCCGTTTTGTTTGTAGTAATGAAGCTTCAAATCATATAAATTATAAACAAGCACTCATAAACAGTAAAGAAGGTGACACGATGTTGAGCATGAAAAAAGTTGTGCCTGTTCGTCTTCTTAAAAATAAATTTTTTGAAACGATTACCGAAGCTGAAGCAAGTGGCGCAACAAAAGAAGAGCTTGCAAAAATTTTAGGTCATGGTCGTGCGAAAAAAGGAATGTTAGAAGGCGATTTAGATGAAGGTGAATTAGAAATTGGCGAAGTAAGTGCATTAATAAAAGACATCAAACCTGCAGCAGAAATTGTAAATGAAGTTTGGAACGATTTTAATGAAGCTGTGAAAAATCCATTCAATAAAAATCAATAGCTATTTTTTATTTTCATCTTCAGCAAACAAAACCTTTTTAAATTTTTGATAGAAAAAAGAAAGTATCAGCAGCAACGTACCAATAGTTAGATAAGCAATAATTTTTTGAATTGCTGTAAACGACATGCTATCCAGCAAAATCAATTTTAATAGCGTAAAACCTAATAAGGAAATGGCTGCTAACCTTGGCCAAATAGTTTTTGTTGCAATACCAAGAATAAATACAATGATTGCAATTAATGTCCAAAGCATTGTTATGGTTAAGCCGCTAAACTCAATACTCACAAATAAAACACTTAACGCAAGTGCTTCTGCGTAATGCATAC
Organism: Parafilimonas sp.; assembly: GCA_035547495.1. GTDB lineage: Bacteria > Bacteroidota > Bacteroidia > Chitinophagales > Chitinophagaceae > Parafilimonas. The sequence goes on from DASZUY010000158.1 coordinate 22,974, forward strand.
GGTTCAATATTTTTTCTTCGTGAAAAAAACTGTTACCGGCAATTGCAAAAATCAAAAATAAAATCGCACACACTCCCGAAACGTTTGCTGCAACTGTATCGGAAGAAGTTGCATCGAAAATTGAAAGCAGCGAAATGTATAATGCGAAATTGTTTATTAATAGATGCAGCAACTGCCTGCTTTCTAATTTTATTTTCCTGGTTATGCTAAATGCAAATGCACTCATCAAAAACAAAACATAATAAATTGCCATGAACACAAACCCATAAAATCTATCTGCATCTTTATATTTAAAGAAAAGCCAGCCATTAAAAAAACTCCATGTTATAATAAGTGCGAGCAGGTTTAAAATCTTCCAGGAACGTTTAAACGATATAAATAAAATACCAGCGTTCATCAGCAAAATATAACTGAACAGCAATACATAATTTTCGTGGTTTGAACTTATTAAAAGAGGAATTGCATAAGCGCCAACCATTCCTGTAACTGCAATTTCCTGCCTGTTGTATGCAAGTGATTTCAGCGCTGTGAAAATGGCAATCACTGCCATTATTATAAAACAAAGTGTTTGCGAAAACAAATTGTAATACGTAAATGCACCGTATGTTGTGAAATATGCAGATGCCATTGCACCGCTGAATAATATTGCACTAAAGGCTTCGTAATTTTTCTTGAGAAATAAGGAGAGTCCAAACAATCCGGCACCAGCAACATACGCAAGCACTATTCTTGTAAATGGTGTTATAAGATTTTTATCGATGGCGTATTTAACACCGATTGAAATACCGATCAACAAAACAATAATGCCAACAAGATTGATAATCTTTAAGCCGATAAAATTTTCCAGTGCGCTGTGCTGATATATTGAAATTGATTTTTTAGGAGTTGAAGAAACCAGCGGTTTGGTTTTGATTGCTGCAGTTGTTGAACTGTTTTCAGTATTCTCAATATTTAATTTCTGATGAAGTTCAGAAAATTTTTGCTGCAATTCCTGTAACTGCTGTTTTAATTCATTTAGTTGCTGCTGCAAATTTTCTTGCTCGCTTAAATTCATCTAAGGTTTTTATAAGATTGAAATTAAAACAAAACTCAGCACCCGTTTTAAATAGAAATTTTAAAGTTGCGGGGAAACTGCGAAAAATTTATTCTCTTCCATTCAATCAAAAAAACAAAACCCCACACTCATTGCTGAATATGGGGTTTAACTTAACCTTTCCTTGGTAGCCGGTACGGGAATCGAACCCGTCTTTCCTCCGTGAAAGGGAGATGTCCTAGCCGATAGACGAACCGGCCGTCTAAACAGGAGCGCAAAGATAATCGCCGTTGAGCAATGAACAAAGTTTAACTTGTATAAGCAATAGTTTTAAAAGAACACATTCGCATAAACCTCGTAAATTTGCGGTCTCAAAAAATAAAATAGTTATGAGCACAATTAAAGTAGCTATAAACGGATTCGGAAGAATTGGCCGTTTGGTTTATCGCCAGATTTTTGATATGGAAGGAATTGATGTAGTGGCTATCAATGATCTAACCAGCCCTAAAGTGCTGGCACATCTATTAAAATACGATAGCGCACAAGGAAGATTTGGCAAGAACGTAACATCTTCAGATAATTCAATAAGCGTTGAAGGACATGAAATAAAAATCTATGCGCAAAAAGATCCTTCACAAATTCCCTGGGGCGAGCACGATGTGGATGTGGTATTGGAGTGTACAGGTTTTTTTGCTGATAAAACAAAAGCAGAAGCGCATTTAAAGGCGGGCGCAAAACGCGTAGTAATATCCGCTCCCGCAACCGGCGATTTAAAAACAATTGTATTTAATGTAAACCATGATAAGCTTGATGGTTCTGAAACGATCATTAGTTGTGCATCTTGTACAACCAATTGTTTGGCGCCAATGGCAAAAGTGTTGAATGATAAATTTGGAATTGTGTTAGGATTGATGACAACCGTTCATGCTTACACAAACGATCAGAATACACAAGATGCTCCGCATCCCAAAGGTGATTTGCGCAGAGCAAGAGCAGCCGCACAAAACATTGTTCCAAACAGTACAGGTGCTGCAAAAGCAATTGGTCTTGTCATTCCCGAAATAAAAGGCAAACTTGATGGAACTGCACAACGTGTACCGGTATTAACAGGTTCTTTAACTGAACTTACAACAACGTTAAATAAAAAAGTTTCTGTTGAAGAAATAAATGCTGAAATGAAAGCCGCTTCAAACGAAAGCTTTGGTTATACCGAAGATGAAATTGTAAGCAGTGATATCATCGGTATGCACTTTGGCTCTTTGTTCGATGCAACGCAAACTAAAGTGCTTACAGTTGGCGATCAGCAATTAGTGAAAACAGTTAGCTGGTACGATAATGAAATGAGTTATGTAAGCCAGTTAGTGAGAACTGTAAAATATTTTGCAGGATTAATAGCTAAATAATAGAAAAGAGCGGCATATCAAAACTGGTAAACCGCTCTTTGCATTTAAGATGTTTTAAGGTAGAGCAAGTTTGTTATCAACCGGTTTACCCCCGAAAGTAGATCTGCATTACGGCTTCACAGAAATTGTTAGTTTAATTTTTGTAGCTAATAACGCATTGCATAATTTTTAAAAATTCCATTTATCGAATGAAGAATTTACAGGTTTTACTTTTTCTTTTAATTGGTATTGGTTTATCAGCACAGAACAAAAACAACTTTGTAACTATTACCGGCGTAGTTAAAGATAGCGTTACAAATAAAGTAATTCCTGCAGCTACAATTGAAATCAGCAGTAAAGAAGGCGGAAAAAATTTCAATAAAAAAACAATTGGAGATATTAACGGAAAATTTATTGTAGAAAATATTCCATTTGCAAGAAGCTTGTCAATTGAAATATCTTGTATTGGCTATGCAAGCACAACAAAAGAAATTAATTTAACAAAACCTGAAAGTTCTTCTAAGCTTGTAAAAGACATTGGTACAATAACACTCAATGTTCAAAGTAATACTCTGAGCAATGTAGTGGTAACAGCCAAGTCGGCTCCTGCAATGCAGTTTGGTATTGACCGGAAAATTTTTAATGTTGAAAAAAACATCACATCTCAGGGCGGCACGGCTGTAGATGTAATGAAGAATATTCCTTCACTTACAGTTGATGTTGATGGCAACGTGCAAATGCGAAACAGCACGCCACAAATTTTGATTGATGGAAGACCAACAATTTTAACCCTTGATCAAATTCCTTCTGACGACATAGAACGTGTTGAACTGATAACAAACCCTTCCGCAAAGTATGATGCATCTAGTGCAGGCGGAATTATAAATATTGTATTGAAGAAAAATAAACGTGTTGGATTAAATGGAATTGCTTCTGTTGGAGTTGGAAGTCCGAATGTTTTAAATGGCAACATCAACCTAAACTTACGGGAAAAAAGTTTTAATCTTTTTGCAAGTGGTAATTACAATCAATCCGGTGGTACAACGCATGAAGAAACTTTTCGTGCAAATAAAGATAACGGCGTTATTACAGATTATTTCAACCAAAACTCAAACAACGATCGGTCGAGAAAGTTTAATTCTATAAGATTTGGTGCTGATTATTTTTTAGATGATAAAAACACAATTTCATTTACGCAAGGTTTTAATAAAGGACGTTTTGGAAATACTGAAATTCAAAATCAACAATATCTCGATCAATACGATTCATTGCTGTACACAGGTTTTCGCGAAACACATGGAAACGGAAATTTTAACCGCAGTACAAGCCGTTTGAGTTTTGAAAGGCAGCTAAATACGCCCGATGATAAACTTACTGCAGATCTTACATACAACACAGGAAGTAATGGGCATAATGATTTTATCATAAATGATTTTAATAATCCTGACGGAAGTATGTATGCGCCTGAAACCAGGGTTAAGGATAATGGTTTGGGAAATAATCATCAGCTAATAGGGCAAATTGATTACAGCAATAAATTAAATGAAAATAAAAGAATAGAATTTGGTGTAAGAACATTTTACAACTCGAGCACATCAAACTTTGGTACTTATTCTGTTGATGAGTTGAATAACGAAACCAAGTTGCCGTTAAGTAATAATTATAAGTATACAGAAAGAGTGAATGCAGGTTATTTTAATTATGCGAATAAATGGAAATCGCTCACTTACCAGGTTGGTTTGCGTGTTGAACTTTCAAAATTTGACGGAACGCTTATCGACAGCAATTTTCATTTCGGCTATAAATATCCTGATGGTTTCAAAAATCTTGGATATGCATTGTTCCCAAGTTTTTTTCTTACAAAAGCGCTTAATGAAAATACTGACCTTCAGTTTAATTACTCAAAGCGCATACACAGGCCAAACTTTTGGCAGGTGAATCCTTTTGTTGATATAAATGATCCTTTAAATATTGAAGAAGGTAACCCGGAACTGCATCCAGAATACACAAATTCTTTTGAGATCAATCTCTTCAACAGGTTTAAAAATAATGGCGGCAGTTTTTTAGGTGTAATATATTTTAAAAATAATGTAGGCGACATTACAGAGTACAGTGATACTATTTCTCCTGCACTTTTTCAGAAATTAAATAATGCAGCTATTTCTCCTGATGCAATTGTGAATACATATATCAATGCGGGCTTCACAAATCGCATCGGTTCTGAATTTACCTTAGAGAAAAAGATTGCAGACCAGCTTGATCTCACTTACGATATCGACTTTCAGTATCGCACCACAAAAGCAAGTGTTAACAACATCAATCTAGATAACAGTGGGTTTAATTACGACACAAAACTGATCGGTAACTATAAAATTGTTACCGATAAAAGCAAATTGTTCAATAACCTCGGCTTTCAGTTAATTGCTAATTATGAAAGCCCTCGTGTGATACCGCAAGGCAAAACGAAACAACAATTCGTTTCAGATTTTGCGATGCGAAAAGAATTCTTGAAAAGGAAAGCCGCAGCAATTTCTTTCAGCATTAATGATATATTTAATTCAAGAAAATTTGGAACGGTTTACGATACCGAAAATTTCTACCAGGATTCTTATGAAAGATGGAGTGTAAGAACTTTCAGGGTTACGTTCAGCTACAAATTCGGCGATACAGATTTTGATTTATTCAAAAAAAAGAATAACAACACACCCGAACCCGGACCCGGTTCTGATATAGATTAATTCACCTTCTTTCGCCACATTTCATGTTGCAGTTTTATCAATTCATCTGCATAAGCGTCAGTTTATTGCATGCCTGATTTTTTTCACGCTTAAAACATAGTAATTTGTATTGATGAAATTTCGGCTTCCTCAATACACAACAAAAGATTATACTATTATGGCGTGGACAATGTTTCCGCTTGGCATAGTGATAAATATTCTTGTGTTTGGCAAGCTCTACTTTACCAATTTGCTTTTATTCTTTTCTGCAACTATAATTACCATAGCATTATTGTGCATTGATTTTATTGCGTGCGGCGCAGTTGCTGTAACAATGAAACAGCGTTTGCCTGCAGACAGCGATGTTGGAAAGCGACTGAGTTTTATGATAATCATTTTTATCATTTTATCGGGCTTGGTTTTGTATGGATTATTTTCTTTTTACTCAGCCATCCGTTTTTTTGGTTACAGTTTTAGCAGCGAGGGTTTCATTTGGTCATATTTTTCTCTCGGCATGTTAAATATTTTTCTTACGCTGTTACATGAAAGTGTTTCAAGATTTGAAAGATGGAAAGCAAACCTGCAGGAAACTGAGCAACTAAAAAAAACAGTTATGCAAAGCCAGTTGCTTGGATTGAAAAGCCAGTTGAACCCGCACTTCCTTTTTAATTGTCTTAATTCTTTATCAAGTTTAATAAGTGAAGATGAAAGCGAAGCAGAAAGATTTTTGAATGAGATGAGTAAGGTGTATCGTTATATTTTACGTAACGATGATGACATTCTTGTATCACTTGAAAAAGAATTACAGTTCATTCAATCGTATTATCTTTTGTTAAAAGCAAGATATGGCGATGGTCTCGAGCTCTCAATTCAAATTGATGATAAAGACTTGCAAGCTTTTTTGCCGCCGCTGAGTTTGCAGGTAATATTGGAAAATGCATTCAGCCAGAATACTATGCAAAAATCATCTCCGCTTGTAATAAAAATTTGTTCAGATAAAACCAATGCCATCATCATAAAAAATAATATTCAACGCAAACAAATTTCTGATGCTTTCGATTTCGAATCAGGTCTTGATAATCTTGTAAACAAATATCGGTTGCTGAATGAAGGAGAAGTTGTAATTAGAGATTTGAAAGATGAACGCGTAATAACATTACCATTAATTAAAAAACAGCCGGAGGTAAGAGCATGAAAAAATTAATAAAACCTTCGCGGCTGGAATGGATAACTTTTTTTGTGTTAATGCCGGTTATAGATGTTGCCACTTTGTACATAATGTTTAATGAGCGCTTATGGCACGACGCAAAACTTTGGCTTTATGCTTTTTGGATCGGCTATGCAATCGGGCTGATAACTTTTTTTATAAATGTTACAGCCATGCATTGGCTGCAACAAAAAATGCCCGAGTTAAAACAAACACTCAAGCGCGTAACGCTTATTGTTTTGTCGCACTCTGTAATAACATTCATTGCATTCGGGTTTGTTTTTTTAATGTATAATAAGCTTCATCTGTTCGGGTTTTATGCTGCTAATGGGCAATTTCAATTTGCTGTTTTAATAGTGCTGGCAATGGTAATGCTTACAACAACGTTGTGGGAAAGCGAATTTATTTATAAGCGGTATAAGGAAAGCATTATTGAAAAAGAAACAATGCAGCAAATGAATATTCAGCAGGAGTTTGAAACATTAAAGAACCAGGTGAACCCGCATTTTCTTTTTAATTGTTTCAATACTTTGTCTTCATTAATTAATGAAGATAAAATACAGGCCGAAAAATTTTTGAACGAGTTAAGTAAAGTGTATCGCTATTTATTACGCAATAATGAAGATGGATTTTCAACCTTGCAGGATGAGCTGCATTTTATTCAGTCTTATTTTTTGTTATTGAAAACAAGACATGGCGATGCCATTCAATTACAAATTGAAGAAGATAAAAAATACAGTAATTATTTATTGCCATCGCTCTCGTTACAATTGCTGGTTGAAAATGCGGTAAAGCATAACATTGTTTCAAAACAACATCCGCTGATGATTGATATTTTTTGTTTAACGGGAAATAAGCTTGCGGTAAATAATAACCTTCAACCCAAAAAAATAAAATCGCCATCAACAAAAATTGGACTTGCGAATATTCAGTCTAAATATGATCTGTTAAAGCATTCAGGATTTGAAATATTGCGCGATGCAAAAAACTTTACCGTTGTTCTTCCGCTTATCTGGAATAATAATACAGGTAAAGAATTTTCATTCATACAAAAACAAAACAAATTACAAACGAATAATTGAGCGACATGAAAATACTAATTGTGGAAGATGAAGATCTTGCTGTAAAAAAGATAAAGAAAACATTACACGAGGTTGATGAAAATGCAAGCGTAGTCGGCATTACAGACAGTATTGCATCAACAACAGATTGGTTGCTTACTAACGGCGCACCTGATCTTATATTAATGGATATTGAATTATCTGATGGACAAAGTTTTGAAATTTTTAACCGCGTGCCTGTAAGAAGTGCAGTAATTTTTACAACATCTTATGATGAGTTTGCATTAAAGGCTTTTAAAGTTAACAGCATTGATTATTTATTAAAGCCGGTGCAGAAAGAAGATCTGCAGGCAGCGCTTGATAAATATAAACAAATGAAGACTGTGTATGCTTCAGGTCAAACTAAAAATGATATAAATGTTGATGCGCTGGTAAAAGAGTTACAACAAAAATTGCAACCAAAAGAATTTCGAAAAAGATTTTTAGTAAAACATGGTCAAAAACTGGTGTCTATAGAAACAGAAGACATTGCATATTTTTTTAGTGACGGTCGTTTGAATTTTTTTAAAACATACGATAATAAAAAGTTTGTTGTTGATTATACAATGGATGAACTGGAAGATATGCTCGATCTGAATAAATATTTTCGCATCAGCCGTTCATTTTATGTTTCGGTAAAAAGCATTGACCAGATTCATGATTACTTTGGTAACCGCTTATTGTTGCATTTAAAACCTGCTGTAGAAAAAGAAGCAATCGTAAGCAGGGAGAAAGTAACCGACTTTAAAAAATGGATGGGCAAGTAATTAAAATGTTATTTCACTGCAATAAGCAGAATAACAGAAACGCCTTTACTATCATTTTGAATATCCAATTCCGCATTGATTGATTGAGCATGTTGCAAAATTTCTTTTCTTACCAATGCTGTATCTGTGCCGGTAATAAAATGTATACCTGTGTTTTGAATTTTTAATAAAAGCTTTCCATCAATAAGATCAATATCAATTAAACTTTCTGTTCCTTTTGCCTGCTTCGATAAAGCTGTTATCACTTCTTTGAAAATAAAAAAGATCTCGTGTCTTGTTTTCATATCAGGCTTTATTGCTTTTACTTTTTCATCTACATTCATTTTAATTTTTGTTTCATGCGTGCGTTGTAAACCTTCCGCATATTCCTGCATGCGCAAAACAGTTTTTTCCATACTGTCGTTCTCCGGTTTTAAACTCCACAACATATCATCCATCACATCAATCATTCTACGGCTTTTATCTGTTATCTGGTCTATATATTCTTTTGATCGTTCAACATCTTTACCAGCCTTTATTTTAGCCATCTCGCTTAATAAATTAATATTGTTTAATGTGGCATTTACATTTTCGTGAAGGTCGCCGGCTATTTGCGTTCGCATTTTTTGCAGCGCCTGTAATTTTCTTATGCGCTCTCTATCGAACAAATAAAAAATTGCAATTACTGCTAATGCAAGCAATCCTAAAAACCACCATGTTTGCCAGAAAGGCGGAATAACACGCAAATGCAATTCGGTGATATTGCTTTCTTTTCCTTCAGCATTTTCTGCTTTTACTTTAAACGTATAATCGCCCGACGGTAAATAATTATAAACGGCTTCGTTGAGGTTTGATGAAAGAATCCAGCTTTTATCAAGTCCATCCAGCATATAATAATAATGCAGTTTATTTTGTGGCGTATAATTCAATGCACTAAATTCTATACTAACAGAAGTGTTGTTGTATTTTAAATCAATCGTTTGAAATTTATTCAGCGAATCAACAGGCAGCGCTTTATTTTCTAAGGTGAAGGATGTTATAACTACATTGGTTGACTTAACCATATCCGATATAGCTTTTGGTTTGAACACAACAAAATTTTTATCCGTTAAATAAACCATTCTCCCATCACGCATTTTATAATCGCCGGCAACATTAAACAAGTCATATGAAATTCCATCTCTTCTGTCGAAAGTTGAAAATATTTTTCTTTGAAGATCAAACCTGCACAACTGGTTTGCCATACCTAACCATAAAATTCCCTGGTCATCTGCTTCTACACTTAATACAGTGTTTGAAGGCAATCCATTTTCTGTGCTAATATGTATAATCTTATTTGTTGTCACATTAAGCAAATCCAAAGCTCCATCAGCTATTAATAATAAGCTGTCGTTATAAAAATAAACATCATTTACACTGTTTGACCAAAGCCCATTATTATGCATGCTGCTTTTTGCATAATGCGCCAGTAATTTATTTGTAATCGGATCATATTTGTATAACCCATCGTTAAGATATGCAACCCAAATGGCACCATCTGTGCCGGTGCACATTTCCTGAACATAATAAGGTCGTCCTTGCTGAATTGTTTCATAACCCTTCGTACAATCGTTGTTTGCAGCCTTCATATTCCATTTTACTATTCCGCCGCTTTGCAATCCAAACCACAAATTACCATAAGCATCTTCCGTAATTTGTCTTATAGTTTTTCCATTAAATATTGGGTTAGCAAAAATTTGAAGTTTATGTGTTGCAGGATCATAAACTGCCATTTCACCCGCCTGCATACCAAACCATATAACACCGGTTTTGCTGTGCTGATGCACACACCACATCATGTAAGATCTTGTAAGCTCCTGCATACCTCGTGGCAAAGGCAGTGCATTAAATTTATTATCGTAATAGTAAAGCCCCCTTCCCCATGTAGTTATTAATACGTTGCCATTTTTTAATTCACAAATATTTGTTACGCCACCTTCAGTTGGTTGCTCTTTTACACGCTGCAGTTTATAAGAATTAAATACCTGCATGTCAGGATTAAAGACATACACACCGTTATCGGTTGCAATCCAAACGTTGTGCTGCCGGTCTTCTATCATTTTAAAAACACGATCGAAGCTTATACTTTGTTCACCGGTATATCCATTTTGAATAAATTGAAAAGGCAGGGAATCATTACCTGTAAATTCTGCAATAAAACTTCGACCATAAAACCACTTGCGTCCGTTTTGCTGAAATAAGGCTCCGCCAATTTCAAAATAACCCTGCACAGGAAGATACGTCCCAATTTTATAAAGCTTACGTTCACCTGTTTTAAGATTAAGGCTATTTATAAATGGTGCATAAGCCACAGGTGGCCATGTTCCAAACCATATATTATTATTGTTTGAAGTATACAGATCAGTAGTTACAGTATCATTTTTAAGATAGTTAACAATAGGATTGTTGTCAGGGTTATGCCCGCGATAATTGAGATTATTTGTCTTGGTATTATATATTACCAAACCACCATACCCACCCATCCAGTACTCTGCACCATTATTAATATCTGCTATATTATACAAACGCCGTTTACCAAACTTGAATGCTATTTTTTGCTCGAAGATTTTTTTTGCCGGATTGTATGTAAAGAAGCCTTTATCCTGTATATACAATGTTATGTAACCATTTGCTGCATTGCCATAAAATCGAACATCATACGGATTTGCAGGATCTTCATTTTCTATTGGAACCAAAGTAAAGGCAAATGTTTTTGTATTAAAATATCCAATCTTCGCTCCGTCATATACCCATAAATTCCCGTCCTTATCTTCAGTAAGCTGTGTTAAAAAATCTCCTGTAATTGAATTGCGCTCTACACTTGAGCGGCGGAAAGTAAGAAATTTATTACCATCATATCGCTGCAATCCGTCAACGGTGGCTAACCAAATATAACCTTGCTTATCTTGTACAACATCAAAAACAGTATTTGCAACTAAACCATTTGCAGTGTTGAAATGTGTGAATGCATATTGCCTTTGCTGTTGCGAAAACACAGCTGCATAAATCAACACACAAAACAATATTAAACAGTAGCGTGTAAACAACATCAGTCTTCAAATATAATTCAACCATAAACTAAAAATTATGTAACCGGTGTTATGTTGTATGAATTGATAAGAAGGATGTATGAATTGAGTGCAGTATATTATGAAATGTATGCTTTAGGCCGATATGGCGCTTGTATCTTATGTTTCTAAAATGCTGTTTATATAATTACAAACGATAAATTATTTTCATCAATTTAAGCAGAGAAAATAACAACTGCTGCAACTTCAGCTTTACCTGCGCTTTATTGCAAACTAATATTGCTTATTAATTAAACTAAAAATCAAAACATCATGAATCGCTACAATTCATTTTATCAAATTCATAAAGCACTTCGTGCTATGTTATACGATGCCGCTTTAACGCTGCAGCAAACAGATTTTTCTAACAGCGCAGAATCAGCAAGTGCAATGACAAAAGTTGCAGACGTAGTTTTTGCATTCGATAATCACGCACATCATGAAGACACTTTTATTAACCCGGCTGTTGAAGCATATGAGCCTGAGCTTGCTAAAACATTTGAAGATGAGCATGTAGAAGATCATCGCTTAAGCAGTAATTTAAAAAACCTGCTTGCTATTTGTGAAAACGCATTGTTGCCCGAAGAAAGAATTATTTGTGGTTCTGCCATTACAAAATCTTTTGTTGAATTTATGGTTTTTAATCTTGAGCACATGGCAAAAGAAGAAGTGTTGCTTAACCGCGCTTTGTGGAAACATTATACGGATGAACAAATAATAGAGATACATCACAGAATACTTGCTGCTATACCGCCGGCTGAAATGCAGCATGCTGCAAAATGGATGATGCGGGGTTTAAACAATGCTGATATTATAAGCTGGTTTAAAGATGTAAAACAAAATGCACCTCAAACTGTGTTTAATGGCTTGCTTTCAATAGCAGAAATTGAATTGCCCTTTGAGCGTTTTGCGATTATTGAACGGGCTTTATCTTTAGAAGAAGTATTGGCATAAAAATCACACTCAGCATATATCTTAACCTGCAATGTTTTATTGCAGGTTTTTTTGTTATAAAATGATTTGATATAATTGTATCGTAAACCAAAACTTTATTAATACTAAACCTCACACTAATGGAAAATTCTCAGCAACAAGATCTGCTTACTGATGAAGTATTGTATGTTCGTTACGGAACTTTTTGGCCGCGCTTTTGGGCGATTTTTCTTGATGGATTAATACTCGCCATACTTGCGCCAATAACTATATACAACAGAACTGAATGGAAGAGTTTTACATTGCTTTTTATTGTTTCATTCATTCAAATAGTTTACAAGCCTTTTTTCGAGTATAAATATGGCGCAACCCCGGGAAAGATGGCTTTAGGGCTGACGGTAGTAAATTACGAATTTGGGCAAGCAAGTTTAGAGCAGATAATCATTAGAAACATTTTTCAAATTTTATCGGGCGTAATTGTTTTAGGTTTGAGCATTTATACTTTTAACCAGCCTGATTTTTATTTTGCATCTACTTCAATTGAATATTCGCGCATTGGTTACACAGCAATTGCAACATTCATTTGGCAAATACTAATGTTTGCTATTGTATTAACTGATTTTATTTTTTTAGTAAGCAGTGATGACAGCAGGTGTTTGCACGACAGAATGGGAAAAACTTTTGTTATTAAAGATTGATTTATTTCTGATGAAAACTAATAATTGATTTGTTATATCAGCAGAAAGTAAAAGACCTTATCAACCCAAAAATTCTTTCACTAATTCAACGATCATTTCCGGTTGTTTATTCTTGGGCGAACTTGTTTCAATTTCTCCAATACATTTACCATGCACGCCAGGTAATATTATTAATCTTGCATTTGGAATTAGCTGCGACATTTTTAACGCATGTTCAGGCAACACAACGTCTTTATCACCATTAACAATTAAAGCAGGCGCTGTAATAGATTTTAGATCTTCATCATTCCAATCTTTAAAAGCAACCATTCTTGCAACATCTTTGTTAAACATATTCAGCAGTGCTGCACTGTCTGCATTCACTTTTAAAAAAGCATCGCGCAATCCTTGCGGCATTGTTTCAAGTGTGGCGTGTTTAAACCCATCAAAAAAACCGGGTATAAATCCTTCGCGTTTATATGCGCCTGCAATAACAATAATTTTAGCTGCAAGTTCAGCATGACGGATTGCAAATTGCAATGTTGTACTTCCGCCATTACTAAAACCAAGAATATTTGCTTTTGAAATATGGAGGTGTTTTAATAAAGCAGCAACATCGTCTGCATCCTGTGTAAAACTTTCAGGCGCATTTCTATCGCTGGTACGGCCATGAGATTGCAGTTCAACAGCTATGCATTTATAATGTTGCGCAAGCAATGGAAGTATTGTTCCAAATGTTGTTTCTATGGTTGAACCGCCGCCATGTATTAATACTAAGGGCATACCTTGTCCATGAATTTCATAATACATTTTAATGCCGTTTACAGCTGCGTAATTACCTGTTATCATAGTATCTGTTTTTGCATTGCTGATAAATGCTAAAATAAAATTGGAATAATTGATAGCTTTATTTCAGTTCAAATATTACAGAACACAAAGCTATTACTTCAAATTTTTTTAAGGCTGTATAAATGCGACTTTAAAAAGTATAAATACGAAATACATTGTTGTGCTTACAACAACTTATTTATGCGGATCTGTATGAGTTTTATTTCTTTCGAAATACCATAGGTTACAGTTGCGCTAAAAGCATTAAATGGCGCCAGCAAAATTCCGCCGCCAAAAGATGTATGTATTGTGTTTGAAGTTTCATCGGGCAACCAAACTCTTCCATCCTCAAAAAAAGCAACTAAGCCAAATTTTGCATTCATTATATGCGTGTGAAGGTTTGTAATAAATCTTAATTCATTGTCATTAAAATAAGCAGTTTGTCCCCAGAATCTTTCACGTTTATATCCGAGTAAATTATCAGGCCCTCCAATTACCGCATGCTCGTAATACTGCGCAGAATTTAATATATCCTCATCATCTGCGCCAACTGTTGCAATGCCTGCTTTAACTGCTAATGAAAATTTTGAAACAAGCGGCAAGTAAGCCTGCGCTCTTGCCATATAATTTTGATAAAAATCTTTTTCAGTAAAATTATTTTTCAAAGCTGCATCAGCTAAGAACGTTATTCCTTTTGTTGGAACAACTGAATCATCAACCAAAACATAACTGTATTTGAAATCTATTCCCGCATAATTATTTGTTGTAAAAACGTTGTTACGAACAGGCGCATAAATTTTTGAAATAAACCGCTCTGAATCATTCAACACATTTACGGATTGGAAAAACGGAGAAAAAGTAAATGTGCTTTTACCAAATTGTTTTTGCAGCCCGGCACTTATATACCATTCGCGACTGCGCATTTTAAAATAATTTTTGTCAGTTGTTGTAAACTTTGAATCGTTACCCAAACCAAAAAAATTTGTCCAGCGAATTGCATCATAATTAGCAAACACATTTAAACTCCATTTACCAATAATGTTCGGAAATGCTCCGGTATATGTTGTGCTTATTGCATTTTGCGAGATAGAATAATGCAGATCAATTAACTGCTTCGACGAAAATGAATCTTTGCGCCATGCATATGTTTTTAAACTATAACCTAAGCCAACGTACAACCTGTCTTCATTATTGTAAAAAACGGAAGGCACTAATTTATCTTTGTTATACCTGTACCAATCATACTTAAACTCGTGAACATCTGAATCGTTAGATAGGTGAAGTTTTGCAGTATTTGTATTGAAGATATTTTTCTTATCGTCGTAAACAAAAACTTTTCCGTTGCCCGTTTGCGTGATTGAATCTTTATGAAACCCACCAATAATTTTTATTTGAATTGAATTGTCGCCATCAATTTTAAAAATATCGTTGCCATCGATTCCGTATACATAAACAATTTTTGTTTCAGCAGGATAAAATGTACGATTATAAAATGGTGTATCTTCTTTTACATCATCCTTCAACCTGTAAACACTTACATTGGTTGAATCGTCGGATGTTTTTATACTGAAGTATTCTGATTTTTCACTGCCAACAACATCAACTTGTTTTGAAAGAAAATAATAATACTGCTTCGCATAATCAGGAATATATTTTCTGCGTGACTTTAATGTTTGAATAATTTCTTTACCGGACACTCTAAAAATTTCCGGCGGCAATTCTTTCACTGAATTATATATAACAGAATCTGTAAGCGCGTGTTGCAATTCATTCGCAGCACGCAGCCAATCATTATAACTTAAGGCGTTTAAGAAAAATCTGTCGTAATTTTTTTCTTCGTCGTTAAAAGTCTTCATATCGCCCGGCTTATTTCCAAAATTTTGCATGAAGCCAAGATCTTCTGCTTTCAGGATTTTGTTTATTAAAAATCCATCATGCGTAAAAAAAGCCTGGTCGCGATCTTTTGGAATTGCTTCATACCAATAACTTGAAGTATCTTTTCTTCCCCACTCCCAATTATCTTCATGCCTGTCCCAGTCTGCAATTAATATATCAAACAAACGCGCTTTTAAAAAAGCATATTGATCAACTTTATTTTCATCATCTTTCAAAATCTTTTCAACGAGTTTGTCCACTGAAATAAAATCTGTAAAATTTCCAAGATTATTTTCATTACTCCAATCGCCATCTAATTTTTCTTCAAACAAGTAAATGTCGTTACCAAACTTATCATTAAAAGTGTCTAACGCTGGCTGCGCCGGTACGTATACTAATTGTGGTTTTGTATGATAGATATCGATTTGTTGTTCCATTTCACTTACGCCAAAAGCACCATAAGGATGCGACATTGAAACGCCATCTTTAATTATTCCTTCGATAAATGTGTGTTCATAAATTGGCAGAATAACATCTTTGCGCGATTTATTAATAGAGCGTATTGAATATAATTTTCCATCTGCAGATCTTAAGTGCAATGTTTTTGTTTCATTGCCACCGCCTGCTTTGTAAGGCGTTAAACCGCCGTAAGTACTGTCAAGCCATAGAACGGGAACAGTTACAGGTGTTGCCCATTCAACTCTTCTATTGCGCCCCCAAAGCCATTGGTATAATTTGGCCTTATTATAATTTCCGGCAATTACAGTTTTATAATGTGCAGTGTCATTTTGTGCGAATGCAATTGTTATTGAGAGACACAAAGCGATTGTAAAAAAAAGCCGCTTGCAGTTTGGTTTTATATTGAAAACGTTGCAAAGCAATCCATAGAAATTTATTAGATGTTTACAAATTTGAAGCCTAAAATCCAAGCACACATGATAGCAAAAGCCCGCAGTAATTGCCGCGGGCTTTTTTTTGATAAAAAACTGAATATCCCAAATTATTGTTTTACAAACTTGCCAGATGCATTTACACTTCCATCAGCCGATATTAGTTTTATAAAGTAAGTTCCTTGTGCTAGATGAGAAACATTTAGCTGCATGAAAGTTGAGCCATTTGTCAATGCTGTGTTTAAAACTGTTTTTCCTGATGCATCTGTTATAAATATTTGTGCATTGCTCTTTATACTTGTACCAATCGTTACATTCAATATATCTTTGGTTGGATTGGGAAATACAATTAAGCTGTTGTTTTTTAAAACGGCAACACTTGCAAAATTGCCCGTTGGTTTATTGTTCATGTTTGAAAGGTCACCTATGTAAAGCTCTTGTCCGGCTGCGTCTGTATAACCGGTAAAAAATATTTTATTGCCTAATGATATCAAATCATAAATGTTTGAAAGGTTTGAAAGAACGGGATCTTTTATTGAATAGGTTCCGGAATCAGTTCCATCAGAGGTCCACAAAGAATCATAAAAGTCGACAAAAAATAAGCGGTCATTTATACCCACCATTGGATATGGATATTGAAAAGTGCTCGCCGGAAGTACGTTTTTTACTAACTGAGTCCCTTTAGCAGTTCCGTCAGACTTCCATAATCCTTCGGTTATACCATCGGCTGCTTCAAAATAAAGTAACGTGTCTACTGCAACGGCAGCAGTTAAATAGATGTTAGAACCATACGGACCTTTATTAATATCTTTTACAATTTTTGTTCCACCCGCAGTACCGTTTGTTGACCATAGCTCATCACCATAACCGTGGTAAT
>DASZUY010000159.1:0-7193 GCA_035547495.1 Parafilimonas sp.
ATCATACAATTCAATTGCGAAAGGAAATTCAGGAAGATCATGATCATAAACTCTGTAACAGGAAACGTTCAAACGCTTTGCCTGTTTGCTTTTGTGTTTATACACTTTTAGCAAACGGTTATAAAACATTTGAAATTTCTCAGTCATGGTTGCAAGTTAATTGTTGCTTGTTACAGGTTAGTAGTTGTTATTACTTGCATCTTGCAACCAGCAACCTGCAACTACAATTCCACATGCTTTGCATTTGTTGCTTCACCATAAAAAATAGTTGCATGCGTATTAAAATCTTCAATAGAATCTGTTGTATAAAATTCAACAGTTTTATTCTTTGACAATTGCGTTTCAATTTCTGTATGCCTTTGCAAATACTCTTTCAAACTTTCCGCAACAATTTCTCCCTGTGCAACAACTTTGATTTTAGCAGGCAAAAATTTTTCAATTCTTTCTTTGATTAATGGATAATGTGTGCAGGCAAGCAATATTGTATCAATCTTATCATCTTTATTTAATAATTCATCAAGATATTTTTTAATGAAAAAATCTGCCGCTTCATTTTCAAATTCATTGTTTTCAATCAAAGGAACTAACATCGGGCAGGCTTGTTGTTCAACTTTTAGGTAAGGAAAAAATTTTTCGATCTCAATTAAATACGATTGCGATTGCACAGTTCCATTCGTTGCTAAAATGCCAATATGATTTGAGTTTGAATAATTACCGATAATTTCTGTTGTTGGTCGAATAACGCCCAATACTTTTTTGCCGGGGAAATTCTTTTCTAAATCTTTTTGCTGAATACTGCGCAAAGCCTTTGCAGACGCGGTGTTGCAGGCAAGTACAATCAATGGACAATTTTGTTTAAACAACCATTGCACGCATTGCCACGTGTAATGATAAACTGTTTCGAAAGAACGGTTGCCATACGGCGTTCTTGCATTATCACCTAAATAAATGTAATCGTATTGTGGTAACTGTTTTTGAATTTCCTTCAATACAGTTAGTCCGCCATATCCCGAATCAAAAATGCCAATAGGTGATGTCTGCATGCATCAAAAATAATTCTATAATTGAATTGTAAAATTTCTTTCATCATTAAACACAAAGCCATCAAATTCTATCTTCGTTTATATGATGAAAGCGCTTTGTTGTTTGCTGATGTTTTTCTTTTTTAAATTGTCAACTGTCAATTGTCAATTTTCAATTGATAACGCTTCGCCTAAATATGAGTTTCGTGCGGTTTGGATTGCAACCGTAAATAATATTGATTGGCCAAGCAGCAAAAATTTAACAGCTGACCAGCAAAAAGATGAGTTCATTCACATTCTTGATGTTCAACAAAAGCTTGGAATGAATGCTGTGATCGTGCAGGTGCGCCCTGCCGCAGATGCATTTTATGCTTCAAACCTTGAGCCCTGGAGCGAATTTTTAACGGGTAAACAAGGAACGCCTCCATCACCATATTATGATCCGCTAAAATTTATGATTGATGAAACGCACAAACGCGGCATGGAATTTCACGCATGGATAAATCCGTATCGCGCAGTGTTTAGCCCAACGTCTTCAATCGATCCAAATCATATCACCAAAAAACATCCTGAATGGTTTTTAAAATATGGTGATAAAAAATATTTTAATCCCGGCTTGCCGGAAGTGAAACAATATCTGGTGAATATTGTGAAGGATATTATTACGAGATATGATGTTGATGGCATTCATATGGATGATTATTTTTATCCTTACAGAATTCCAGGCAAAGAGTTTCCCGATTACCAGGCTTATTTGCAATACGGAAATGGTTTGAGCATTGATGCATGGCGCCGCAGCAATTGCGATAGTGTTATCAGCATGATTCATGATGTGATTCTTGATTACAAGCCAATGATAAAATTTGGTATTAGCCCGTTTGGTGTATGGCGCAACAGTTCTGTTGATGCAAAAGGCAGCGATACAAAAGCAGGGCAAACATGTTATGATGATTTGTATGCAGATATTTTATTGTGGTTAAAAAAAGGATGGATCGATTATGTGGCGCCGCAGTTGTATTGGGAAATTGGTAACAGGCTTTGTGATTATGAAACGTTGTTGGATTGGTGGAGCAAGAACAGTTATGGCAAGCAGGTTTACATCGGTCATGGTTTGTATAGAGCTGTTGAAAAGCCGACACCTGCATGGCGCAATCCAAATGAAATTCCAAATGAAATAAAATTATTGCGCCAATATGATAATGTGCAGGGAAGTGTTTTTTACAGTTGCAAAAATTTAATGTATGATGTAAATGGCTGGGCAGATAGTTTGCGCTTTGATTATTACAGAACGCCTGCTTTAATTCCGCCGATGAATTGGATTGATACCATTGCGCCGAAGCCACCGCGCATTGCAAAAATAAATTTTAGTAAAACCAGCGACGATGATTTGATCTCAGTAACGGGCGACGATCTTAATAAAGATGAAACCGAAACAATAAAAAATTTCGTGGTTTATGCTTCTTCGTCGTTGATTGGATTAACAGATCATCCGCTTGTGATTATTCCTGCAGATAATAATTTGCAATTTAAATTTCTTATACCTACAGATTTGTTTAATAAAGATTGGAGCAATTGTTATGTAACGGTTACCAGCGTCGATCGCCAGAATAATGAAAGCGAAGCATCAAACATCATTACTTTACAAAAAAGCAGTAATGGCTGGCAAGTAAAAAAATAATTACTTTCATCGCAAAAAATAATATGCCACTGCAAAACACTTTTGTTCATCATGTATTTTTTTATTTGAATGATAGCAACGATTCTAACACGCAAAGTCTTGTTGAAGGTTTGAAGAAATTAGCGAAGGCGCCTATCATTAAAGAATCGCACATTGGTATTCCTGCAAACACACAAAGAGATGTTGTTGATAATTCTTATGATGTTTCGTGGCTTGCTTTTTTTAATGGTGCAGAAGAGCAGGATGCTTACCAGGATGACCCAATTCATTTAGAGTTTGTAAAAGAATGCAAGCATTTATGGAAGAAAGTAGTAGTGTTCGATTCAGTAAACGCATAATTATTCGTATGAAAAAAATCATTGCTTTTTTTCTGTTGTATCTTTTTGTAAAGCCTATGTATGCGCAACAAACAATCGCCTTGTATGAAGGAACAGTGCCGAACAGTAAACCTTATGCAACAAAAGAATGGTGGGAACCGCAGAGTAATGGCGATACAATTGTGCATTACACTTCGCAGCCAACGCTCACTGTTTTTTTGCCTGATAAAAAAATTGCAAATGGCGCTGCGGTTGTTATTTGCCCCGGTGGCGGTTATTGGATTACATCAATTGTAAAAGAAGGTTTTGCTGTTGCAAGAGAATTTAATAAATGGGGCGTTGCAGCTTTTGTTGTGAAGTATAGAATTCCAAACGATTCTTCAATGGTTGATAAAAAGATCGGTCCGTTGCAGGATGCGCAACGTGCAATTCAATTGGTGCGCATGCATGCCAAAGAATGGAATGTTGATCCAAACAAAGTTGGTATCATGGGTTTTTCTGCCGGCGGACATTTAGCTTCAACGGCATCAACGCATTTCAATCATAGTTATATTGAAAATACTAACAACATAAATCTGCGTCCGGATTTTTCTATGTTGATTTATCCTGTTATCAGTTTCCAGGATAGCATTGGTCATATCGGTTCAAGAGATCAGTTAATTGGCAAAGATCCTGACCCGCAATTGCGCGATTCTTTCTCTAACGAATTGCAGGTAACAGCGCAAACACCGCCAACCTTTTTAGTTCAGGCAACGGATGATGATGTTGTTCCTGTGATGAACAGTGTTGTTTATTATGAGCATCTGCTTCAGTTTAAAATACCTGCGGAAATGCATATCTACAAAGCCGGCGGTCATGGTTTTGGAATGGATAATCCAACAACAAATGATAAATGGATGGAGCGTTGTAAGAACTGGATGCAAAGTATGAACTTATTAAAATAAGCAAAGCGGTCTGACGCTTCAAAAGCGCCGACCGATATCAAATAAAGTAATGCAACCAATTGTTGAGGTAACAAATCTTTCCAAGCATTATAAAAGCATCAGGGCTGTTGATGAACTTTCATTTACGGTTAATGAAGGTGATGTATATGGATTTCTTGGACAGAATGGCGCAGGAAAATCTACCACCATTCGCATGTTGCTCACATTAATTCAACCGACGCAAGGCAGTATAAAAATTTTTGGCTCGAACCTTCAAACGCATAGAAAAGAAATTCTGCAAAACATTGGTGCCATCATCGAAAAGCCTGACGTTTACAAATATTTATCTGCCTATAATAATTTGAAATTGTTTGCGCGCATGAGTGGCATTCATCCAACGGAAAAAAAATTAATGCAACAATTGGATATGGTTGGATTGAGTGAAAGAGCGCATGATAAAGTGCATACGTTCAGCCAGGGAATGAAGCAAAGATTGGGAATTGCGATTGCATTAATTCATGATCCGCGGTTAATAATTTTAGACGAACCGACAAATGGTTTGGATCCGCAGGGTATTGCAGATATTAGAAATTTGATTTTGCATTTAAGTCGCGAAACAAAAAAAACGTTGCTGATTTCTTCTCACCTGCTGAATGAAATGGAGCAGGTTGCAACGCGTTTATTGATTATTGATAAAGGGAAAAAATTAGTGGAAGGTTCAACTGCAGAATTGTTTGATCCTTCTCAAACTTTGTTAGAGTTAGAAACATTTAATAATGAAGCCGCAATTGAATTAATTAAAGAAAGTAATTGGCACACATCTTTGCAACAGCAACGCAACAATAATATCATTTTAAAAATTCATCGCGCAAACATTCCTGATTTTCATATTTGGTTGGTGCAACAAAATATTAAAATTGTTTCATTACAATCACGTCATTCACTCGAAGATTATTTTTTACAAATAACAAGCGGTACGCAACATGTGGCAGCTTTTGCAAATTGAATTGTATAAAATTTTTCATCGGCCAAGAACATATATTGCTTTTGGCGCAATCGCTGCATTAATTGTTTTGCTGCAATTTGGGTTGAAGATTGATGGACAAGAATATGCAGACTTCATGTTGCAAAGTCTTGGCAATTTTGATGTGCAGGGAAAATTATTGAATGGCTACATGGTTTGTTACATTGTGTTGCAATTAATGCTGGTGCATGTGCCGTTGCTTGTAACATTAATTGCTGCTGATATGTTTTCCGGCGAAGCTAATCTTGGTACGTTACGTTTACTCTTATCAAAACCTTATAGCCGCACTTCAATTGTGCTGGCAAAATTTTTTGCTACCGGCATTTACACATTGCTGTTACTGATTTGGGTTGCCATTCTTGCATTGTTTGTAAGCATGATGATCTTCGGCACAAGCGATTTGTTTTTAATGAAGAATGAATACATTGTTTTAATAAAACAAAACGATGTGTTCTGGCGTTATGGCTGTGCATTTTGTTTTGCTTTTGTTGCATTGATCACCGTTGCATCAATTGGTTTTTTTCTTTCTGCATTTGCTGAAAATTCTATCGGTCCGATTGTGGCAACCATGAGCATTATTATTGTGTTTACTGTTCTTGGTACATTAAATATTCCTATTTACCAGGCGATCAATCCATATTTATTTACTACGCACATGGTAGTATGGAAAGAATTTTTTGATGAAAAAGTAAACGCCAACAATGAAGCAATTGTTGGAACGATACAAGACATGCCCCAGATAATACATTCTTTAATTATTCTTTTTATTTACATTATTGTATTGTTAAGTGCAACCATTTTTGTTGTGCGCAAAAAAGATATACTGAGTTAATTTGAAAACCTGAAAATGAAATTTGCTTTAAGATTAATTTTTTTATTGTTTACTATTCACTGTTCACTGTTTACTTTTTCTCAAACAGATGCAACTGCACTTATAGAAAAAGTAAAATCCAAACTTGATAAAGTAAATGATTATACAGCAACAGGAATTTTAAAAACGGATGTTGCATTTATTAAAGCACCGGTAAGTAAAGTGACTGTTTATTTTAAAAAACCAAGTCATTTTCGACTTGCGAAAAACGGAGGCATTTCTGTTTTACCAAAAGGTGGTGTTAGTGTAAATATGAGTACGGTTATCAGTACAAATAATTTTACTGCGCTGGATGCGGGAGAAGCGATCATCAATAAAACAAAGACAAGGATTATTAAGTTATTGCCCAACGATGAAAACAGCGATGTGGTGCTTTCTACTTTATATATTGATGAAGCCGATCTTTTGATACTAAAAGCAATTACAACAACGCGTGAGAACGGAACTTATGAAGTAACCATGTTTTATGGAAAATATGCTGATTACGGCTTGCCCGATAAAGTGATCTTTAGTTTTAATGCGAAGGATTATAAACTGCCAAAAGGCATCACGCTCGACTTTGATGAAGAGAAACCTCCAGATGCGGAAAAACTAAAAAATAAAAAAGGAAAAGTTGAAATCGACTATTCATCTTACACAATAAATAAAGGCGTTGATGATTCAGTGTTTAAATAACTTACTTGATTAAACAAATGGATGAGTTTGTTAAAGTAAACGGGAGAAACATTAGGGTTCAATTAAAACTGCATGCAATAAAAATTTGGAATGATGAGGCATTATCTGCAATACTAAAAATGGATGCAGAAGAATCTACACGTCATCTTACAAACAGTATTAAAATCGAATATTATAAGTTGTTTAACTCAGATTTTGAAGTATCGAATAATTCTATAGCCGTAGAAATTTGGGCGCATGTTTATGCTGAGAAATTTGCAGAGGCTGTAAAAAATTTTTCCTCTTTGAAACTTGTTGATGCTTTTGCAAATAAAATTCTCGAACATGCGGAAATAATTGATATTGGTGAAAAAGGTCATGACGATAATCGTTTTATCTGGGATGGATTAGCGCCGTTTAAATCGGCTATTGCCAATGTGCTCTTTTCGCAACACAAATGAATAACGAACAGTTTTAAATAAACCTTATAAAAATCTTCTTCGCTAAGAATTTATAGATAGTAGTTTTGAAGCATGTGGATGATCTGTAAAAAAGAATGGAACCAATTCTTCAGCAGCCTTACAGGTTATATTGCATTAATTGTTTTTCTTCTTTTAAACGGGTTGATATTTTTTGTTTTTCCAAACACCAGCCTGCTTGATTTTGGTTACGCTTCACTCGAAAATTTCTTTGCGTTAGCGCCG
>DASZUY010000160.1:0-10032 GCA_035547495.1 Parafilimonas sp.
ATTTTTACAGAACTAATTCCCAAACTCAATATACAATAAACAGATTTAATTAAGCTAATAATAATAATAAATAATCCAGTACAATAAAAACGAGAAGTTGGCAAAGCCATCATTTTTCAATTCGATCTATGGTTGTGAACCAATTTATTAGAAGAACCTGCTTAAACATGCATAGTTACCTAACAACACCAACAAGAGCGTGAAACGCCAAACTGGCATTTTTTTCGGTAATTGTACTAAAAGCGTGTATGCTGTTTGGTAGCTATATGGTACGAATATGGTACGAACAAAGTCCTTTCAAATTAACATAATAATTTCCTGACATTTTGTATATTTTAGGGCTGCGGATGCTTAATAGTAAAGTTATAGGGCTAAAAAAAGAAAAGTAATTTTTGTTTTAGAAACTTGATTGCCCTGTTCTTTTGTATCTGTACTGCATTTTCGCTCATGGAAAGTTCTGCACCAATTTGTTTATGTCTTTTACCTTTTAGAAAATATTCTGTGAGAATTGCGCGTGCCCGGGAAGGTAATTCTTCAACGTGACTGAGCACGAGGCGCACCATTTCTGCAAAAGCCAGTTCATCAAAATATTCCTCCTGTTCTTCGTTGTTTTGTAAATAAAGCGAAGCTTTTACTACTACTTTTTTCTTCCTGAGATAATCTATACAATTATTGCGGACGATGGTAAATAAAAATGATTTTACGTTCCCGGTTTTTCCTGTTACATCCCCAGTATCCCAAAGCTTGATAAAGCAATCCTGCACGATATCTTTTGCCTCTTCTTCGTTGTGAATGATTGATTGTGCGAAAAAGCACAGTTCTGCGTAGTATTTTCTAAAGAAATGATCAAAGGTGTTTTCTTTACCGATGCTTACCACAGGTGCGCCGGTTTGTACATTTTCGTCTATTTTATTTAAACGTGGCATTGCCTGAATTGTGCAAGGGTTACATAAAAGATGTGCAAGAAAATCGCGGCACAAGTGAAGGTTTTTAGCTGTAAACACGAAATAAAACCGGTAGTAAAAAACCACTGAATTTTTAAACATCTATGTTTTTTACCACTAATTAAAATTATTTTTGAGTATGCATACAGATACTGAAATGGAACAACCCAAACAAAAACACCGCGGCCGTCAACTCCAAAGGGTTAGAGAGATGCTGGGTGTAAAACAACTGACGCTGGCTGCCAAAACCAATTTAAGCCAGCAGTATATTTCTAAATTAGAACAAAGCGAAACAATTGCGGATGATGTGCTGGAACAACTTGCCCAAGCCCTGGAAGTGCCTGCAGATTTGATCCGGAATTTTGATGAAGAAAAAGCGATCTATAATATTCAAAGCAATAATATTTATAACGACCATGCTTATAATTCCAGCCAACATTATCAACCAACAATAAACCATAACCCAATAGATGAAATAGCAGAATTATTTCAGAAATTGTTAGAGAGCGAAAAAGAGAAAGTACAATTACTTACCAAAGCGAATGATGCTATACTTGAATTACAAAAACAGAATAAAGAGTTGATGCAGATGTTGGGGAAGAAGTGAATGAAATAACGTGGCGGTATTGCTGCCAATAACCTGGGCAAAGATCATTCTTAAGATTTAACGCATCGTCCATTATCAGGAGATGATGGTGGACATTAAATTATTTACCCTTCCACAATCTTTCTGTCATCTTCTGTTAAACCATACAACTCATACACCAATTTGTTTATTTTTAGCACCTGTGTATTGTGCTAACTATATTTTTTCTTAAGTAAACTTATCATACTAAGTGCCTGTTTGTCTAAATGAGTAAGTTCATTTTCATAATTGTTTTCTAAAATAAATTTTAATATAAATACCTTGCTATATAACAAATCAATTAATTGCGGATCCTTTGTTTTTAATGCTAGAGGATAAGGCAGTGATAGAATTTGTTTACTTGAATAAAAAAAGGAGTCTACTTGCGCATAAGAAAATACCTGTGATGATACGGAGTGATAGTAGTCAAAATACCGGATGTACGTTGAACCCTGGTCAACCGTGTTCCGCACGTTATTATAGTAGGATGCAATGGAGTCAGAAATATTAACATCTTTAAACAATCTGAAGCTGCCCGAACTTTCTAATTGTTGAATCGTTCTTTGTACAGGCAGAAATACATTATAATAATTGGTAGGGATAAAATAGTAATACAATTTATTTACATGATTTGATGAAGGATATTTTATTTCGTGAAGAAGCTCACCATAATCTGCAATCAATTCAGCATTATTCCGAATATCATCTTTTAGTGTTTTATCATCTTCCTTAAGGTCATTGATAAGTGAGTGTGCATAGTCTTTTTCTCTGTTTCTGTCAACTATGTATTCTCTTACATTTTCCGCTAAAAAGCCCAGAAAAACTGCAAGAAAAACCATTAGAAAATCAAAGAAATGTTCTCCGAATTTTTTATTTTCTTTTTTAGTTCGTCGTTGTCTTTCCATGAACTTTAGTTGTGATTTTTTATTTTTGGCATCGTGCACCAATGGGTGCATATCTTTAATTATTACTTCCTCCACTATTTTTATTTCATCTTCTGTTAAACCATACAGCTCATAAACCAGGTTGTTTATTTTATTATCTGTGTGTTGTATTCTTTATGTAATTGTTCCGATGCAGAAGGTGAATTGGTTTGCTGATGTAAATTTCTCAAATTTCTTTCAAAATGTGAAACAGAAAAATCATCTATACTTAAATGGCGCCATCATTACTAATATCTGTTATTTCGTTATAAAGGTTATAGTCTCTTATACAAAGTTTCTGCATTTTTCTACGTCGTGCACCCTCACTCGAATAGGACGATTCGTTATCAAGAAAGAACGCACGACATACGCTCAACGAATCGTCTCTTAGCAGAAGACGATGGTGGACATTAAATAATCCAATAGATAAAGTTGCTGAACTGTTTCAAAAATTATTAGACAGCGAAAAAGAAAAAGTACAATTACTTACCAAAGCAAATGAAGCTATACTTGAATTACAAAAACAAAATAAGGAGTTGATGCAGTTGTTAGGGAAGAAGTGAATGAATTTGTTGAAGGTCATATGCATTGCCAATTGAGTGAAAAATTTTATTGCCAATATGGAGACCAAGTTGGATCGATCGCCCTTTTGACTGGATCAAAACATGAATGCAATACATCATCTAAGTTCATTATAGCGTCATCACCTTGTAAAAAAGATTGCCAACGAAATTCTTTAGTTTCTCCTGGACCTATTATACGTTTAGGATAATAGATTTTAATTGAATTTCTAGCATTCTGCACTACGTTAATAGCACTTGTCCAAGCACTTTTAAGTAACAAGTTTTCGTCAAGTATACTATTCTTATTTTGACTTTTCAATTCTGATAAAACTGAATCAAATATCAACATTGAATGAGCACTATCACTATTGTAAAAATTGTTATAAGCAGTCCTTTTTATAACATCAGGTATTATTCTTAGTAAAACATTTTGATCATCTAAAGTCGAAGGACGATTATTGTTACTGTAATTTTTTTCAGTTGATTGTAATGGTGGAAGTTGAACTTTATCAGCTGGGGATTTTCTTTTGGTCGAATCTTGTAAATATTTTAAATACTCTTTCCATCGTTCCCTCAATTTTTCATTCGGTGTAATGATTGAAAAATACCTTGCATAGGCAACTTGCGTAGAAGAATCCAAGCTTATAATTTGCGACGTGTAAATATCAAACTGCTTCATTTCATTAACTTCAACTTCCCGTTCTTTCAAAGACTCACTAACTTGAAAAACGGTTAAATAAATTACAATTGAAACAACGATCCATTTAAAGAAATTGCCTATATATTGAACTCTTTTAAAACCCAGTTCATTAATAAAATCACTAACGCTAGAGTTTGTTTTAAAACTTTTTGAAAAAAACAAAAGGAATATAAAACTTATTGTTGCAAGTGCTATTGCACTCCATAGTATCATATTTATTTTTTGCGAATCTATAATTTTTCTTCTACGAGTTTAGACAAAAAGTTTAACGCATCGTGCGTTAGCAGGAGACGATGCCGGACATTAAATATGTAGATCTTATTTCTTTGTTTTTTATCATTTTTGAACCAACAATTATTCGCACGAGCGCAACCACTCCAAACATGCCATCAGCCAAATATTCACGAATTAAATAGTCAGTGCCTTTAGTTGTATCATGTGTTGAATGAAGTATTGCATTTCCGAACACTAAAAATGAAAGTGCACCAATTACAGTTAAAATTATTCCGATAGCTTTCATAAAAATATATAGCAATAAGGTTATTCGGGAATAGCTTGGCTTAAAGGTTTTAATTTATACGGCTCTAATAATTTTAAAATTTGTTGGCTTAACTTATTCCATGTATAAAAACCATCGTCTGCAATCCACGAAGCGCTAACAGCCATATTATCCTTAAACGTTTTTAGAAACTCGTTTAATAATTCATCATGGTCATACACATACCATTCGTTTTTGAATGGAAACGCTATATAAAGTTCCTTTCCAACATACTTCTTTGCAAACGTTAACCGACCTTTAAGCTGAACACTAATAAAATTTTTTGTTTTAAAATGTTGCGCAATAAAATCTGCACCTTGCCAATCATCGTCCAATTTAATAGATGAGTAGCCATAGTCTGCAAGTACAGCAGCGATCTTATGAAAGTTATATCTTTCTTTTTGCCGGGGGTTTAAATCGTCATAATTAATGTGCTGTAAATTCATACGAGAGAACTTTTGCCGGAGATAACGAGACGGATACCTATTTCTTGCATCAATAAAAACAAGCTACTTGCCTTTGATTCTGCCGAACCTATATAATTACTATTGTGCTCGACTAAAATTATTCGTTGTTGATTATTGATATAATATAGTCCTTATTTAACCAAAAACATTTCTTTTTTTGCATCGTTCCATTTGGAGCTTCCATAAAATCCATGCTATCTCTCCCTTTAGGTCTTACATGACCTATTCTGTTTTCAGATGCCTTAATAAAATGTTCAAAATCACCCTGTGTAATTTTTCTCCTTGTATCGTTCCAAACCTGCTCTAAGGTCTCCATATCTTTTGGTGGTATTGACCAGAACATTACTTTTTTAAGTCTATAATTGTTTGCAAAATCAGCTTGAAATATTACAAAGAAGAACCTTCGATTTAACTCCTCAAACCATGTTGATTCATGCCACTCTTGTTCAACTATCTCTTTAAATTGTATTTGTTTGAAGGAAATATGTTCTTTAATTGAAGAATTCTTTTCTAACCTAATTGTTTTCATAAGTATATCGCCTTTTTCAAACTCTTCAATTTTTTTGTGCTTAACACCTAATATGTACCTCGACAATATATCGAATTTGTTCTTTGCAGTAATTTTATTTGCAATGTTGAAAATCTTAGCTAATTCAATTTCTGATTTTCCATAATAAGGCTTGTATTTTCTTATGACAAGCTGTTCAAATGTCTCGCCGTGCTTATATTCATCAAGATTCTTTACGATAGGCTCGAGCTCATACAAAGTCCTTTTTAAATAGTCATGAAGAGGTTCTGCTGCAAGAGCGCCGGTGGTTTCTATTAAGATACTTTCATATTCTGAATCGTCTGCCAATACCTCATCTTCTTCAAGACTTTTTTGAATAATATAATTCAAATACTTTGCTTTTAAAGAGAAGGCTCTTCCCATTGCTTTTACATTTGAAAAAGGTTGATTCCTGAGCGATTCTTTATTAGCGCCCTTTGTACATGCCCCTAAATAGATAGTGTCTCCCTCAGACAATTCATGTGCTTTACCGGCCTTTATCTTAGAGACAATTTTAGTCCAATCATCCTTAATTATTTTGAGATCAGCTATAGGGAATCTCCATAAACGAATTATCTTAAAAATATAATCTACATCTAATTTTTCTTTCTCATATAGATAAAACATTAATAGTAATAGGGCATTCTTTTTCCAAAAGCTACTGCTACGAAATGTATTTAGATGTTCAGTACTATAGTCTATCATGTTAAAAACTAATCTTTCCTTAGCAATAAATCCTCTACCGGCCATTTTTATAGGCGATGTTTTCAACTCGACACCTGCTTCAGGAAAATCTGGTTTTGCTTCTGAATTGGGTTTATAGTGGAAATATAAATCTTCAATTAACTGTCCAAACTTTCCCTTTCCCGCTCGAGTCTGAGTTGCAGAGTTTCCAATTACTTCTCTCAAAGATTTATTTAGAAGTTTTTTTGCATAAGCTTCGATTGAAAAAGGGTCATTACTGTTATATAACAGTTTGCGGAAATCATTCGTTTGCATCTGCTATAATTTCGAAATCCAATAATTCAGTGTGTTCATTATATGAATACTTCACCAATTTCACATTTCGCCATGTATCTGGAATTGACGGTCGTACGCCGTAAATAAAATTCCTTTCAACGTTTTTTTTGAGATTATTAATACATTCATGTTCAAAATCAAAGGCAACCAAGAACCCTTCGATTCTTGTGTAGTCACCAAGTGAATATTCTTCTTTTACCCAATCTATGTATTTCATTAATTGTAGCAAATCCTGTTCAAATGCATTGGCTTTTTTCAATTCAATCACCAAATACTTGGCAATGGTCGGTCTTTGATCTTCTATGTACGAGTATCCGAAAATATCCATCTTATCCATGTAATCGACAGGTTTAAATGGTGATGCGACAACCTGATGGCTTATGAAATCCCATCTTCCAAAAACTGCTATTGTTTCATCATGAAGCCTTGAAATTTGAAATATTAACGCTGCTTCAATCGCCATTTCGTGTCTGATATACTTCCCATCGCTGATTGTATCTAAGAATGGAGATATTTTCAAAGAATAGTTTCCGAGCGCTAATTTTTCATTTAAGTTTTCATGAGTTTGTAAATAATTACTATCGTAAACTGATTCTGGTAGTGGATTTAAAATGAATTTATAGTTGCGTTGTAAAATGATATCTTTAAAGGCTTGGTTCTCTTCATCGCTAAATTTAATAAAGCTCAATTTCCAAAAAGTTCTCAAAATCTTAAATCTAGTTGGACTTGATGCGAGCACATCGTCCATGTCAATACCGTTACGGAAAAACATTGGGGATGGTTCAAAAACACAGATAAATCGAAAATTTACACTTTCTTCCCCATAGTCATATAATAATGTTGATTGTATCTGAGCATATTGTTTATCCAAAGGCGCATCTGCATCAGGATAATTCAAAAATTTACAATCATTAGATATATTTATTAGCTTTCCGATTCCGTAAATCTTTCTTTTTATAAAGAAATACACATTATCTCCAGCTTGCATTGAGGAATAGTCCGCAAACGTTCCCTCTTGATGAGCTTTCCAGACTTCGCTAGTCGGCGATGAAATGCGTGTTGAATATATACCAAGCTCAATACATTCTTCCAGTGATTCGATGGAATCTAATCCGAATAAATAACCTGCCATTCTTAAATTCTATTAATTAAAGTTTTTGCTATTTTTTCTATTACACCAACAACGAGTGCATTTCCCATAAAAAATGCTCGTTTTACATCAGAAACTCCTTCAGTATGGTTATCGGGAAACATATTTAATCGCTCTAACTCAATTGGAGTCAAGCGTCGTAATCTTCCATCTTGCGTTTGTATAACATGCTTGAATCTAGAAGGCGACGAGCCTCCCTCCCCAGTAATGATAGTTCTCGAAGGTTTGTTCAAAGAATCAGGGAAGACCATAGACCCTTCGGTATAATTATATTCAAATCCATTCGTTTTATTAATTCTTTTTTCATTTTTTGCACCCTTTAAATACTGCCATTTTTTTAGAGAATCATTTTTGATATAATACTCTACTGCTACTTCTTTATTCGGTTGCAAAATATCTCCTAGCGTTTTTGATTTCCCTTTATAGTTTGATTTTGTTTCAATGGTCCACACTTTTCTGTTAATGATAAGCCCGCTATTTTCAAAGGGGCTTTCTTTCGGCCTACTTATATTGAAGTTTTTAGAAATATTTACAAGATCTTTATCAATATCAAACTGCATTGCTATTCCTTTTTCATCAGTACTCACATTAAACGTCTCGGCAAAAATGCCTGATTTCAATATCCATTCATTTGGGTCTAATTTAGAGACTATTTCTTTATAGATTGGTGAGTTTCGATGATATCCTAACAAGAAAACGCGTCTCCGTCGTTGCGGCATACCGTAATCAGCTGCATTAATTATTCTCCATTCTACAATATAGCCTAAATCAGAAAGCGATGCTAACATAATTGCGAAGTCGCGACCACGTTGTTTAGCAGGAGATTTTAATAGACGATCAACATTTTCGAGCAATAGATATTTTGGTTTATTTTCCTTTTCTTTTAAAATCCTATATATTTCCCACCATAAGACCCCCTTTTTTCCCTCGATGCCACCAGACCTATTCAAAGTACTCGCAACAGAATAGTCCTGGCAAGGAAAACCTCCTACCAAAAGATCATGATCTGGTATTATACTTGTTTTTACATTTGATATATCCTCATTAGAATGGCTTTCGCCTCCAAATCGTTTAATGTAAATATCTGAAGCATCTTGAATTTTTGTTGAAGGTTCCCATTGGTTACTCCAAACGATTTTATATTTAGCAGAGGCTCTCTGCAACCCAATGCGAAAACCTCCTACGCCAGCAAATAATTCAACAACTTTTACTTTATACATAGTATTTTAAAACACATTTACTGTTCTTTTAAAAAGCTCTTGTCATACCTTCAAAGCAGATGATTTAAACATTCAAAAAATTAAAGGCATTTTCAATGTTCATAATTGCTTTCTCTAATCCGTGTTTCAATTTACACTCCCAGATTACCAATGTATACCAGCCTTTTTCTTTTAGCTGAATTAGTTTTTGTTTATCTCGAGCTAAATTCTTTTTGAACTTTTCTTCCCAAAAATCAACGTTATTTTTTGGTAATGGCAAATCACAAGTGGGACATCTATGCCAGAAACATCCATGCACAAATATGGCTATCTTCTTTGAAGGGAAGGCAATATCTGGTCTTCCTGGCACTTTTTTATAATTTAATCGGTATCCTCTTAGACCATTTTTCCATAACGCCTTTCTAAGTAACAGTTCCGGTTTTGTATCTTTTCCTTTATTCGCACTCATCACCCTAGAAACATTCTCATTCTTTGGTTTAGGGGAACGTTTATCTCTTATGTAAATCTTATCCACACCTATTATCGTTCCCGCTAAGCTAAACAATCCCCATAAAAAATACAAACGGTATTATGTGAGATGTAAGATGTGAGCAGTGCTTCTATTAATAAATCAAATCTTTACAATAACCATGAAAAAAACACATCAATAACCGCATAAAATATTAGCAGCAAAAATTATTTTATACTATTTTTATAGCAGGTTTAGGGTTGAATGGCCCAGCGTTTCTACGCGGGCTTTTTTTATGGTGCGGAGTAGTTGCAAACATTAGAGCAGATTCCCGTTTTCACGGGAATGACGCCCGGAGAGCGTGTATTTGTGCTAACAGGAAAATAAGGTAGGCATGCTACCATCCACAACTCATGCACGGCGACGACCGGGCAGATGCTCCTGGAATTTAAAGTCGCTGACCTCTGCGGAGTAGCTGCAAACAATAGTGCTGATTCCCGTTTTCACGGGAATGACGCCCGGAGAACATGCATTTGTTCTGACAGCAAAATAAAGTAAGCGTAAAATGCCACCGCCAGTCATGCCCGACTACGAGCGGGTATCTGTGCCTCGTCGTTCTTGTGATCAACAAACCTGATAGCATGATCAACACAGGATAAAATTGAAAACGAACGTTATTCTTCGGTCATTTGATTGGCATCTGAAACGGGCATTTTTTCCGTTAAGATCAAGGGCGTTGTCATAGCCACATAATAGGCTAAGAAAAAGCAGGCAATTAAGGGTACGCCCAATATGCTTTCAAAAATATACCAGGTTTCGGGATCGTTAACAGGTAGTAAAATAAGCCCAAAAATGTGTACCCGTATCCATCCAAAAAATTCGAACGC
>DASZUY010000161.1:0-15375 GCA_035547495.1 Parafilimonas sp.
AGATATGCTTTGCGGCGGTCTTCAGAATTGGGTTGATGTTTATCAATGCAATCAACAGTTAAACCAAGCCATTCGAAAATAGTTCCGTTCCATTCACTATCACGACGGGCGAGATAATCATTCACTGTTACAATATGAACGCCTTCACCGGCAAGCGCATTTAAATAGGCTGGTAATGTTGAAACCAGCGTTTTACCTTCACCTGTTGCCATTTCAGCAATCTTACCCTGGTGCAAAACAATGCCACCGATTAACTGTACATCATAATGTACCATGTTCCAGGTAATAGTGGTGCCGCCAGCAGTCCAGCTATTTTGAAACACAGATTTATCACCATTAATTTTTATATAATTTTTTGTAACACTTAAATCGCGGTCGAGTTGTGTAGCGGTTGAAACGAGTTCCGTGTTTTGAGAAAATCTTCTTGCCGTTTCTTTTACTACAGCAAATGCTTCGGGTAAAATCTCAAGCAATATTTCTTCTATTTTTTTATCACGGTCTTTTTTTAACTCATCAATCTCTTTGTATAAACTATCACGTTGCTGCATTTCTTCTTCCGGCAATTGTTCTGCTTCCGTTTTTTTTGCAGCAATGATTCCATCAATTTCTATAAGGTGTTCTTTTATTCTTTGCTTGAACTCATTTGTTTTTCCACGCAGTTCATCGTTAGAAATGTTTTGGTATTGATTAAAGAACTGATTAATTTTTCCTACTTGTGGCTCAATTTTTTTTACGTCTTTTTCGCTTTTATTACCACCCAGAATCTTGGTTAGAATATTTAACATGTTATGATATTAAAACTTTTAATAGAGACCTATTGTTCTCAAAAATTATGCGCCGGTTTTCTAAAGTCAAACTGGCAGAATTAAGCGTTGCAAGATAAGGCATTGCATTGAGTGAAACGAGACTGAATGCCTTAGTATTCTTTAAAAAAAAGCAAAGAATTCTATCCACAATTGCCTTAAGAATGTTGATTTTTTGCGATTGAAACTTCCTTATAACCCTTACCTTCGCGGCGATTTTAAAGGTTTAATGTGTAATGTTTAAAGAAGATGAGCGCATTAAACTTTAAACTTCAAACAAAAAAATATGCCAGGACAGTTAAAAGAGGTACGAAACAGAATTGCATCGGTACAAAGCACACAGCAAATTACAAAAGCAATGAAGATGGTGAGTGCTGCCAAATTGCGCCGTGCACAGGAAGCTATTTTGCAAATGCGTCCTTATGCACAAAAACTGCAGGAAATGCTGAGCAATATTGTAAGCAATATTGATGGCGGCACAAACATAAAGCTGGCTGAAGAACGTACTGTTGAAAAAGTTTTGTTTATTGTGATTACGAGCGACCGTGGCTTGGCTGGTGCATATAATACGAACATTATAAAATTAGCGAAGCAAACTATTGCCAGTAACTACAGCACTCAACAAAGTAAAGGCAACATAACTATTTGGGGAATTGGTAAAAAAGGATATGAGAACTTTGCGAAGTCTGGCTACAAAACCAGCGCAGATTATAAAGATGTTTTTTTGAATTTGAAATTTGAAAATGTACAAGCTGCTTCACAAGCTGCTATGAAGGCATTTGAGAACAAAGAATTTGATGCGGTTGAATTAGTGTATAGTGAATTTAAAAATGCAGCAACGCAGCGTTTTATTGTTGAACAATTTTTGCCGATTCCAAAAGTGCAAAAGAAAGCCGGAGCAAAAAAAGCAGATTTTATTTTCGAGCCTGACAAAGAGGAATTGATTGCTGAACTAATGCCTAAAATTCTAAACACACAATTGTACAAAGCTGTACTTGATGCAAATGCCAGTGAACATGGAGCGCGTATGACAGCAATGGATAAAGCAAGCGATAATGCTAACGAATTATTGAAAACGCTTCGTATATCTTACAACCGTGCACGCCAGGCAGCCATCACAACAGAACTTACAGAAATTGTAAGCGGCGCGGCAGCACTACAAGGATAATTAGTGAATTTGATTATTAGCAATGAATTTGCTAATTCATAATGGAACTTCAAACCATCATACCACATATAGAAGCCTTAATTTTCGCCAGTGAAAAACCATTAACTGCGTTAGATATTGTTGAGCTGGTAAATAATGCGCTTGGATTTATGGAAGAGCGCATCAACTTAGACCAAGTTGAAAGTTGTATTGAAGGCATTCGCGAAAAATATCAATCAGAATTTTATCCTTTTGAAGTAAAAGAAAGTGGCGGCGGCTGGCAGTTTCTTACCAAAAAAGATTTTCATAAAACGATTGCTCAGTTAAATGGTGAGAAGTTTTTAAAACGATTGTCAACTGCAGCAATGGAAACACTCGCTATTATTGCTTATAAACAACCCATAACAAAAGGCGAGATTGAAAGTATTCGCGGTGTGAACAGCGATTACAGCATTCAAAAATTATTAGAAAAAGAATTGATTGTAATTACGGGAAGAAATGAAAATCTTCCGGGCAAGCCATTGGTATACGCAACTTCAAGAAATTTCATGGATTATTTCGGCATAAATTCTTCTGATGATTTACCGAAAATAAAAGAAGTAATGGCAGAACAAATTGTGCAACCAACGCTTATTAATGAGAGCGATTTCAAATCTGAAGAAACCACTGATGAAATTAATTTATCTGTAAACGAAAGTGGTGATTTGATTGATGATGGTGGTAATGCAGATGCTTCGTAACTTTACTTAAACCAATTTTTTTTATGTCAGCTTCATTACTTGATAGAATTACAATTAATCCTGACATAGCACACGGGAAACCAACAATACGTAATAAGCGATATACTGTTGAAGGCTTGTTGGAATATCTTGCAGCAGGCGACTCAGTTGACGATTTATTAAAAGAATTTCCAGATCTTGAGAAGGAAGACTTTCAGGCTTGTATTGAATATGCTTTATTGAATATGAAGCAGAAATATGCTGAAATTAACCCTGCATGAAATTTTTGATAGATGCACAATTACCACCTTCTTTAAAAAATATATTTATATCAAAGGGATTTGATTGTTTGCATACTTTGGATTTGGACTTAAAGAATGAAACACCAGACAGTGTTATAAATTTTATTTCCGTAAACGAACAACGTATTGTTATAACAAAGGATACTGATTTTTTAGAAAGCTTCCTACTTAAGAAACAACCATATAAACTAATATTAGTTAAGCTTGGTAATACTTCAAAAAACGAGCTGATAGATTTTTTTCAGAACAAGTTTGATGAAATAATTAAGCGAATAGAACATGAAAGTTTAGTTTTCTTAAAGCAATCAACTTCTGATAAAGTTTAAGTTTCCGCTTAAATTCGCAACATAATTTTTATTAATGTCGCAACATTTGAGCAAAAAGCAATTGATTGAAGCGGCCGAAGAATTTGGTACGCCGCTGTACGTTTATCATGCCGAAAAAATAGAGGAGCAATTACAAGAGTTGAACAAAGCATTTAAGAATTGCAATGCAAAATTCTTTTATGCATGTAAAGCGTTAACCAACATCAATATTTTAAAATTGATGTATCAGCTTGGTGCCGGTTTAGATTGTGTTAGCATTAATGAAGTAATGCTCGGTTTAAAAGCCGGATTTCCACCAGAGAAGATTTTGTTCACGCCAAACTGTGTTGACTTTGAAGAAATAGAAGCCGGAAAAAATTTAGGCGTTCATATCAATATAGATAACATTTCTATGCTTGAACGCTTCGGCAATAAATATGGAAATAGTTATCCTGTTTGCATTCGTTTGAATCCACATATTATGGCAGGCGGAAATTTTAAAATTTCAACAGGTCATGTTGATAGCAAGTTTGGAATTTCTATTCACCAGGTTCGGCACATTGAGCGTATTGTAAAAACAACCGGCTTGCATGTACAAGGTTTGCACATGCACACAGGCAGCGAAATAAAAGACACGAGTGTTTTTATTTCCGGTCTTGATATTATGTTTGAAATGGTAAATCATTTTCCGGAAATTGAGTTTATTGATTTGGGCAGTGGATTTAAAGTGCCATATTTCGAGGATGATGTTCGAACAGATATTCATGATCTAGGAAAAAAGTTAGCCGAAGCTTTTGCAAAATTCGAAAAAGAAAACAAGAAGAACCTGGAGATATGGTTTGAGCCCGGAAAATTTTTGGTAAGTGAATCAGGCTATTTTATAGTGAAGGCAAATGTTATCAAACAAACAACTGCCACGGTTTTTGCAGGAGTGAATAGTGGATTTAATCATTTGATACGACCGATGTTTTACGAGGCTTATCATCGCATAGAAAATATCAGTAACCCGCGTGGCGCAGAACGCATTTATACTGTGGTTGGAAATATTTGCGAAACAGATACGTTTGCGTGGGACAGGAAATTAAATGAAGTGCGTGAAGGTGATTATCTTGTATTTTATAACGCCGGCGCTTATGGTTTTGAAATGAGCAGTAATTTCAATTCTCGTTTAAAACCTGCTGAAGTTTTATATAAATATGGCAAAGCGCATTTGATTAGAAAGCGTGATGTGTTTGAAGATTTGTTGAAGAATGAAATTGAGGTGTTATAATTAGAACAAAAACTATGATTGAAGTAAAAAATATCAGGAAAAGTTTCGGAGACAAAGTAATACTGGCAGATATCAGCGGTGTGCTTGAAACCGGAAAATGCAATTTAATAATTGGCTCAAGCGGAAGCGGCAAAACTGTTTTGACAAAATGTATTGTTGGTTTATTTAAGCCTGATCAGGGTGAGATTTGTTATGATGGTAAAAGCATGCTCGATATGAATCGTGAAGAAAGAACAGAATTGCGCCAGCAAATTGGAATGCTCTTTCAGGGTTCTGCTTTATTTGACTCGATGACAGTTGAACAGAATATTATGTTTACGTTAGACATGTTTTCTGATATGAGTATTCGCGATAAAAAGAAACGCGTAGATGAAGTGCTGGAAATGGTTGAATTAAAAGGGTCAAATAAAAAATTCCCGTCAGAGGTAAGCGGTGGTATGAAAAAACGTGTGGGTATTGCGAGGGCTATCGTATTAAATCCAAAATATCTTTTTTGTGATGAGCCAAACAGTGGGCTGGATCCGCAGACATCTTTGGTAATAGATAAACTCATCAAGCGCATCACTACTCAATACAATATTACTACAGTTGTTGTTACACACGACATGAACAGTGTGATGGAAATTGGCGATAAGATCATGTATTTATATAATGGCAAAAAGGAGTGGGAGGGATCAAAGGAAGATATCATTTACAGTAAGAATGAAAGATTGAACGAATTTATTTTTGCTTCAGAATTTTTACAGGGCGCAAAAGCTATCCGTATGCTTGAGGTAGAGGGTAAGATTAATGAGACCGATATAGAAAAAATTTTAAAGGAAGAATAATTATCTTGTAAAAGCCTTAAGCTCTTTTATTATTTGCGCAGGATTTTCAGAACTAAAAACGGTATTGCCTGCAACCAAAACATCTACACCTGCATTCACCAAATCTTTTGCGTTTTCAAGCGTAACACCACCATCTACTTCAATCAATACATTTAATTTTTTTTCGTCAATCATATTTCTCAGTTGCTTTATTTTTTCTATTGAATGCGGAATGAATTTTTGTCCGCCAAAACCAGGATTTACACTCATAATAAGTACGTGATGTAAATCAGCCAAAATATCTTCCAATAAAAAAACAGGAGTATGCGGATTAATTGCAACAGCAGGCTGTGCACCCAACTCTCTTATTTGCTGAATATTTCGATGAAGGTTTGGACATACTTCTAAATGAACAATAATATTATCTGCGCCGGCTTTTTTAAATGCAGCAACTAAATTGCCCGGTTCTTCAATCATTAAATGAACATCGCAAATTTTCTTCGTTGCCTTTCGCACATGCTCAATCACAGGAATTCCAAAACTAATGTTAGGAACAAAGCGTCCATCCATAACATCTAAATGCAACCAGTCAGCCTCACTTTCATTCACCATTTTGCATGCTTCTTCCAGCTTTAAAAAATTTGCCGCTAATAATGATGGAGCAACGATTGACATAGTTTGTAGTTTTCAGTTTGTAGTTATCCTGTTGTAACTATTGCAATATACTTTTTACTTCTTACATCGTACACTTACTGAGCGCCTAATTGCTTCAAGTGACTACGTGCTTCATCCATCGTTGGATCAATTTG
Organism: Parafilimonas sp.; assembly: GCA_035547495.1. Lineage (GTDB taxonomy): Bacteria > Bacteroidota > Bacteroidia > Chitinophagales > Chitinophagaceae > Parafilimonas. The sequence goes on from DASZUY010000161.1 coordinate 6,162, forward strand.
TAATGATTGTTTAAAAAACATTACAGCGCTGTCTTTTTTATTCATCATCTCATAACAACGCGCCTGGTAATAATAGGCGTCAGCATATAAATTATTTACTGTTGAAGCCATTTGAAACACCTGCAATGCTTTGTCATACTGCTGCGCATCAAAGTACAATAATCCTTTTTCAATGTAAGCTTCCATGTAAGTATAACTGTACGCAATGCATTCGTCAAAATATTTCATTGCATTATTCATGTCATGTGTTCTTGCATAATATACTCCGATGATAAACGCACAATTCGCATCATAATCTCTGCCAAGACCAAGTTGTTTAACACGCGAACAAAGTAAAATTGCGCGATTATTTTTTTGCTCCGCATATAAATTAGCCAATGCAAGCAATGCATCGGGCGATTCATAAATATGCACAGCATTGGCATAAGATTTTAAAGCAAGTTCGGTATCCTGTGCATCCTCCGCTATATTGCCTTGCGCAAACCAAAGTCCGTAATTCGTGCTGTCTTTACTTGTGAGTGAATCCATCTGTTGCAAAGCTTCTTTGTATTTGTTCAAACTGTCTAAAGCAAAAGCATATTGCAAACGCAAGCCAACACTATCCGGAGATGCTTTTACCTGTTGCGCAAATGTTTTTAAATATTGCTCTGACGAATTGTTTAATGAATCTGTTGCCTGTTTTTTTGTATCAGAATTATTGCAGGCAAATAAGCAACAAGCGATAAAAATGAATACTGGTATTTTGTTCATTCGCGCAAATGTAAACCGCAAATTTTTTATGACGATTGATTTACAAAGCGAAGCTTATGTTTGCTATTACTTTTACAAAAAATTTAATTAGCTTATGATGAAAGTATTTACCTCATCAAACCAGAAAAATATAATTGTTTTTCTTTTGCTTTTGTTTTGTTGCATAAAATTATGCGCACAAAAAGTAGACAGTTTAATATATGCTGATGAAAAGCATTTTAAAAATGTGCGTCAGCTAACATTTGGTGGCGATAATGCTGAAGCCTACTGGAGTTACGATGATAAATACATCATCTTTCAACGAAAGAATGAAGCAGAGCATATTGATTGCGACAGAATGTTTATCGGTGCAATTCCGCAAAACAATGAAGATAGTTTTGTTTATAAACAAATAAGTTTTAAAGGAAGAAATACATGTGGGTATTTTTTGCCTGATGGTAAACATGTTATTTATGCATCTACATATTTAGGCGGAGATAGCTGCCCACCCGTACCAGACAGAACAAAATATGGCAATCGTTATTTGTGGCCGATTTATGATACCTACGATATTTTTTTAGCTGATACATCAGGTAAAATAATTAAACAACTTACTAAAACAAAAGGATATGACGCAGAGGGAACTTTATCGCCGGATGGAACAAAAATGATTTTTACTTCAATACGTAATGGCGATTTGGATTTGTATGTTATGGATTTGAAAACAGAAAAGGTTACACAAATAACACATGAGTTGGGTTATGATGGGGGTGCATGGTTTAGCCCTGATGGTAAAAAAATTGTATGGCGCGCAAGCCGGCCCAAGACACCCGAAGAGATTGCAGATTACAAACAATTGTTATCTGAAAATTTGGTTGCACCAACACAAATGGAAGTGTTTATAGCAAATGCAGATGGAAGCGATCCAAAACAAATCACACATCTCGGTCAGGCTAATTGGGCGCCGAATTTTACGCCCGATGGAAAGCATATTATTTTTTGCAGCAATCATGAATATGCGCACGGTTTTCCGTTCAACATGTATCTTGTAAATCTTGATGGAACCGGTTTGGAAAAAATATCTCACAGCAATGGCTTTGATGCTTTTCCAATGTTTAGTTACGATGGCAAAAAAATAATGTTCTCATCAAACAGAACCAGCGGCGGTGGTTATAACATTAATTTGTTTATGGCAGATTGGGTGCAGTAATGAAAATCAAAAATTGGAAATGATGATGAATACAAGTTCTTATTTTCACGATTGACGATTCACCATTCACGATTTTATTTCATCTTTGCTTTAACCAAAAACAATTCGATGTACAACATAATACTAATTCTTCATAGCTATTTACGCTGGATAATTTTATTACTCCTTTTTATAAATCTTGTAAAACATTTCGCATCATTAAATAAGCCATTCGGTAATGCTGATAAAAAACTTGGTTTGTGGCTGATGATTTTCACGCATATAACTTTTTTGCTTGGCATTTACCAATGGATCGCCGGAGCATATGGGTTCCATGCAATAAAAAATATGGGTGCAAGCGCCGCAATGAAAGATCCTGTTTCTCGATTTTTTACAGTTGAACATACAGTCGGAATGCTTATTGCCATTGTTTTGATAACTATAGCACGCGGAGTTTTTCGCAAAGAAATTTCAGACAGAAAAAAACACAGGCGTTGCATAACGCTGTATTTGCTTGCCCTTGTAATTATTCTCGCATTTATTCCTTGGCCAGGTATGGAGCAGGTTGGAAGACCGCTTTTTAGAGGTTTATAAGTTAGTAAGGGTTTGACTTTTTATTTAAGGGTTTGCCATTCATTCTTTTTATCTTTGCAGTGAAAATAATTTGAAATGAAGAAGCTTGTTTGTGTGCTTGTTTTATGCACTTTATTTTTTGTAATTACAAACACTGTTGCTGCGCAATGTTCAATCTGTACTAAAACCGCATCTCAACTGGGAGAGAAAGCAGGCAAAGGATTAAATACCGGAATTCTTTATTTAATGCTTACACCTTTTGCAGTTGGCGGATTTATTGGATTGAGATGGTGGAAGCAGGAAAAAAGCTTAAGGCAAAAAACAGAAGAATAATTCATCAATATTTTTCTGCGAGCTTATATAAGTTGAAGCCAGGATTTTTATAAGCCTCGGTTAAGTCTGCAATAAGAATATCCTTATTTATATCACGCATTCTTTTTTGTTGAATTAGTTTGAACATTTTCTCCGCAAGCAATTCTATTTTTTTATTAGCATCATAAGCGTTTTCAACAAGATCAATTTTCTCGATCAATTCATTTATGCCAATATTTTCTGTAGCAATTGTTTTTATAACAGGTATTTCTTTTTGCTTTAATTGAAATGCGGGCGCAAGCATGGCGCTCAAATCTTTTACAAATTTATCAACACCGGGTCTGTCAGATTTATTCACTACAAAAACATCGGCAATTTCCATTAAGCCCGCTTTCATAGTTTGAATCTCATCGCCGGCTTCAGGCACAAGCACAACAACAGTTGTATCTGCAAGCGCAGCAATTTCTGTTTCGGTTTGACCAACACCAACTGTTTCAATAATAATTTTATCAAATGGTGCAGCCTTCATCACATCAGTAATCTCGATGATAAACGGATGCAATCCGCTCATATTACCACGACTTGCAAGCGAACGTATATAAACATCAGGATGATTAAACCATTTATTCATTCTTATTCTGTCGCCGAGTAAAGCGCCGTGTGTAAATGCAGAAGATGGATCAATACACAAAACACCAATTTTTTTTCCTTGCTGTATGTATTCTGAAATAAGGCAATTAACCAATGTGCTTTTTCCTGCTCCCGGCGGACCTGTAATGCCAAGTATTTTTTTGTTTGATGACGGCAGCAGTTTTAATAAGTCATCACAATTATCATTTTCAATTTTTGAAATTGCTCTTGACAATGTTTTAAAATCGCCCGCGATTATATTTTGCAATAAGTCTTTTGTTGTCATCTAAAAATTTTATGGTGTAAGCCAGCGATAAAAATCATCAAACTCATCACGCCAATACTTTTCGTTGTGTTGCCCTAATGGAAAAGTTACTTTTTCTATGCGGCAACAATTTTTTTGTTTGATGATGTTGAACATTCTTTGCAGGTCAATTATCATTCTATCGCTTTCTTTTTCGCCTGCATAAAAATAAATTTGAAAATTTTTTTGCCATTTTGCGTTTGCAACATCAGTATAAATTTGAGGTGCTATCCAAAATGCAGGAGAAAAAATTCCGGCGCCACCAAACACATCCGGATATTTCACCAATGCATACATTGAAATTAAACCACCCATGCTGCTGCCCGCAATGATTGTATGATTCGCATCTTTTAATGTCCTGAAATTTTTATCAACATAAGGTTTTAGTGTGTTTACAATAAAATCGAGATATTGGTTGCCTTCACCTTTGCCATATTTATCATCATCGTACGGATCGTATTCGTTGATGCGTTTTGTGCTATCATTATCAATTCCAACAACAATAAATTCCTTGTGCAATTGTGGTTCTAATGTATCCAGGCATTCATCAACACCCCATTCAACATGAAAAGCTGCAGTTTGATCGTTAAATAAGTTCTGCCCATCCTGCATATACAAAACAGGATACGATTTATTTTTTTCTTTTTGATAAGATGCAGGAAGATAAATCCAAATTCTTCTATATCTATTAAGTTGCGGAATAAAAAAAGAGCTGTCTAACAAATGCACATTTGCAGAAGCTGTATTGGGAATTGGCTTATCCGGGAAATCGTCTTTCCAACCTTCAATTGAAACTTCAAGGGATGTGTCGTCATTTATCGTTAGTGTTCTGTTATCTATCTCTTCACCTTTTGCAGTCGTTTCAACCTTACTCCAATTTCCACGCGTAAATTTATATTGATAATCGCCGGGCGCAACATTATTTAAAACAACAACAAATCTGCCGCCGCCAAAAGGTTTTAATTTAAAACTGTTGCTGTCAGGCTTCCAATCATTAAAATTTCCCGACAAATAAATTGCATCGTTAGCCTTTGTTGCAACATGGGTAACAACTATGCGAACAGTATATTGAGCATTCAAAAAAACAATGCAATGCAATAATAAAAACACGAAAAAAATGTTTTTCATAAGGTGAAAATAAATTTAATTACGTTAAAGGGAGTTTGTACATTGTTGTAATATTTTGCAAAACTGAGTTCAACATTTTAATGAAAAAATTTTAGCCCCTGCTTATGGAATTTGATATTGTTGTTGGCATGTTTATGTTAGGAGCGCTTGTTGTCGGAATTTACTTTTACGATCGTATGTATGTAAGGCTGACTACTCAAAACAAAGAGCTCGCCTATAAGAACAATCAAATAGATATGGAAACAAAAGCTTTCCGTACTCAAATGAATCCTCACTTCATTTATAACTCATTTAGTGCCGCGCAGTATTTAATAATGATAAATGAAAATGAGAAGGCATTTAATTACCTATCAGATTTTTCTTTATTGATGCGACAGATGTTTGAGAACGCAAAGAAATCGCATGTAAAACTTAGTGAGGAAATTGAATTTATAGAACGTTACATCGAGCTTGAAAAAATAAGATTTAATAACAGCTTTACCTGTAAAATTGAAATTATCGGAATATCTGATGCAAAAAATTACAAGATTCCAACCATGATGGTTCAGCCCGTGGTTGAGAACGCAATCAGACATGGTCTTGCCCCAAAAAAACAAAATGGCGAATTATACATGAGTTTTAAATTAGAAGATGAGTATATTGTATGCAAGATTGAAGATAACGGACTGGGACTGAAAAAGGAAGGTTTTAATATTTTTAGTAATGAAAATTCTGCCATGTTTATTATTAAGGAGAGATTGGAGGTTATTAATTCATTCCACAATAAAAAAGGAAAATTAACGATTATTAATAAAGCTGATACCAGTGAGAACACTGGCGTTATCGTTGAATTATATTTACCTTTCAGAGATAATACGTAATATTGCTTTTACTATCTTTATTATACCAATGTCTTATTTATGAAAACAATCAGGACTGCTATACTGGATGATGAGAATTCTAACATTGAAATTTTAAAAAAGATTCTAAAGGACGCCAATAATGTTGAGGTGGTTTGGACTGCCAACAATATTGAAGACGGCAGAAAATTTATAGAAGAAGAAAATGTTGATGTTATTTTCATGGACATCAAAATGCCTCCGCATACGTCCTTCGAATTGCTTGAAGAAATAACTGAACCAAAGTTTGAAGTAATATTTGTAACTGCTTACCAGGAATATGCAGTTCAGGCGCTTAAGATGGCTGCAATGGACTACATTTTAAAACCATTTAAAGCTAGTGATATTCTTGCTGCATTAGAAAAAGTAAAAAGCAAACAAAACAACAAGTTTGGGGAAATAGCCGGGTTGATGAAAAATTATTTTAATACAATGCCGGATAATTTTTCAAAGATTGTGGTACATGTTGCAGATGGATATGATATTGTTGATATAAACGACATCATGTACATTGAAGCTTTAGATAGTTATTCAAAATTGAAATTAAAAGGTAATCAATCTTACGTTGCCTCAAAATCATTAAAAGATTTTGAAGAGTTGTTGGTTGAAAAAGGATTTTACCGCATACATAAATCTTATCTTATTAATATTCGCCACATGATAAAAATTGTGAAGGGAATTTCTGCTTCTGTAATTATGACGAACGGAACTTCCATTCCAATCTCTGCCCGTAAAAAAGATGTTTTCTTCGAAGAACTTAAAGGCGTTATTTCATTCTAGTTCGCAGGTTAATTTCATAATGACAAAACATAGTTTCAAAAAAACTATGTTTTTTATTTTACATATACTTCAATGGTTCCGTTGGTTGGTCTTCTCGGCGCAAAAAAGCTATCAACTTTTTTATAATATACCTGCAGACTATCTCTCACTCTAAAAGGATAAAAATTATTCAGCGAAGGAATGTATTCATACAATACAACGTCGTATTGTTTATTTTTTATTTGATTGCAGAATGTATCGCACTGTTTATTAAACATGCATACACCTAAATGATACCATAAAGGATAATCTTCGCCGGTATTTAATTTATAACCTATTTCATAATCGAGAGAAGTAAGTTCACTCATGTTTAAAACCTTCGCATCTTTATTTTTGAACTCAGGCATTTGCATAACACGTTTTATGCCTGCAACAGTTGAAGGTGGTAAATATATTTTTTGAAATGATTTTAAGCCATCAATTGTCTTCCATGTGCTTTCATCTTCGTAGTGATTTGTATCGAGATTGAGCATGTATGTATGCTCGTTGATTACATTTTCAGCATTTGGATTATTGGCAGCAACGGTTTTCTGCGGAAACAAGCGATTGGTTATCCTGCTGAAATATTGCCAGTAAGAACCAGACCACCAAAATAAAATCAATAACAATAAAACAATTTGATTTCTCCACCTGTTGAAATCAATCGCGGTTACTTCTGAAAATCCTTTAAAGATATAAGCGATCGCAAACGCATGAAAGAATATATTATTATCAGGCGGCGTATAACTCGTTACTTCAAAAATTGCAGCTTCAGTAAGTATGCCTAAAGTGAGCAGCAGAAAAAGAACTTCATTTCGGTTCTTAAAAAAGTTTGGAAGCTTGTATATTTTATAAACTGCAATCAAAATAACCAATAAGAAATAAAACTTTATCCATTGGGCACCACCAAAAATTTCATCTAATAAATCCTGGATAGAAATTCTTGCTGTGTGTGGCGGTTGACCATGATTAAACCAATAACCAAAACTGTATTTAGTAAAAGGAAAAATAATTAAGAAGCCAATTGCAACATATATCAATATAAACAATAAAAGATCGCTCCATTTTTTTAAGTAGAATGAATTACATGCCACAAGTACAAATGCAATTGCGAAAGCCAGAAAGCCTCCATCTTGCTTTGTAAAAAAAGAAATAAAAAGGAACAGGCAGGAAAGAAAAAGATATAAATAGCGTGAACGTTTTTTTCGTTCAAAAAATGCAAACAAAAAGTTAAATGCAACTATTTCATAAATGATGTCTGTATTATTATACCCGGGCCAAAAATTAATTAAGATGTAAGAAATACAAAAGACCAACATAACGCCAATTCGCAAACCATCTGTCAGTCTCAGTTTTTTTAAAATGCCGCGGAATGAAAAGCAACAAACAAGATTTAAAAAAACCTGTGCTTTTACAAGACTTAAAAAATAAGGTCCAAATATTTTGAAAAAAATTGCAGGTACAACCCAAAATGCAAAGCCCATCGGCAATCCAAAATCCTTATATGGAATTTCGCCTTTATACAACCGGAAAGCACCTTCCCATGACAAAAAAATATTTACACGATAAGGAAAACTAAGAAACAGTGGAACGAAACAAAAAACAAGAATAATGAGAATATCGGCGTTTTTTAGCCAGCTATTCCTGATTGAATCAGATTTTAGTATCACCGGAAAAGATTTTTCTTTTAAAATTATAGCGTCGTTTAACCTTAAAAACGCTACGGATATTGAATAAATTCAAATGTTCGCCAAACCCACTTGTTCACTACTTTAATCATTGCTAATTTTATATCGTGAAAAACTAAATAAAAACTATTTGCAATGAATTTCATAAACAAGTCTGTTGAAGAACTAAAAGAATTTGCCCGCGAATATAAAACTGCTTATGCAACGGCTGACCCTTTTCCAAACATTTATTTTGATGACTTCTTTAATGCTGATACATTAAAGGAGGTGCTTGCAGAATTTCCGGACATGTCAAAAAACCCTGATCTTAAATATAACGACACAAACCAGATAAAACTTGCGTCGAAAGGTGAATATAGATTTGGTGAAAAGACAAGAGAGTTTATGCACTACTTAAACTCCCAACCATTTCTTGAATTTTTATCTGAGCTTACAGGCATAGAAAATCTTATACCCGATCCTTATTATGATGGTGGGGGAATGCACCAAATTCAGCCTGGGGGTATGTTGAAAATTCATGCTGATTTTAATAAACATCCAAGAACAAAACTCGACAGACGTTTAAATGTGTTGATTTATTTAAATGAAGATTGGAAAGAAGAATATGGTGGTCAGTTTGAATTGTGGGATGTTGATATGAAAGCATGCCGCAAATCAATTTTGCCGCTCTTCAATCGCATGGCGATGTTTTCAACAACAAGTACTTCTTATCACGGTAATCCCAATGTAGTAAGATGCCCTGAAGGAAGATCAAGAAGATCGCTTGCATTATACTACTATACTAACGGAAGACCTGTTGAAGAGATGGCTGTAAGTGAAGCAGATCATAACACATTATTCAAGTATAGAAAAGAAGATAAGAAATCAAAGTTTGTAAATACAATAAAAGAAACTGTGAGACTAATTACTCCGCCCATTCTTTTGCACGGGCTTGGTAAGTCGTCTAAAAATTAGCGCTGCATCTTATCCCAATATCATGGAAACA
>DASZUY010000162.1:0-7110 GCA_035547495.1 Parafilimonas sp.
AACTATGGCATTACCAACAAACTTAATTTATTGTTTGGCGTTCCTTATATCAGCACAAAAGCCTCTGCCGGAACATTACATAATTCACGCGGCATACAAGATCTTTCTTTATGGTTAAAGTGGATGCCGGTAGAAAAAAAATTAAATGCTACATCAGTAATTTCTGTATACGGCATTGCAGGCTTTTCAACACCGCTTACAAATTACCAGGCAGATTACTTGCCTCTTACTTTAGGTTTACACAGCACAACTGCTTCTGCAAGATTAATGGTAGATTATCAGCATCGCGGATTTTTTGCAACCGCTTCCGGAACTTATCAGTACAGAAATAACATTCACATCGATCGCACTTCTTATTATACAACAGAAATGCATATTACCAATGAAGTTGAAATGCCCGATATGGCAAGCTACAATATAAGAACAGGCTTCAGAAGTTTTCGTGTTATTGCAGAAGCATTTTTTCAACAGAACAGAACATTAGGTGGCTTTGATATTCGCAGAAACGATATGCCATTTCCAAGCAATCGAATGAATGCAAGCATTGCCGGTGTTCATCTTAAATATGTATTCGTAAAGAAACTGCCTTCACTTTCTTTAGAAGCCGGCAGCAGCTATGTATTAAAAGGCAGAAACGTTGGACAAGCAACTGAATTTAATGGCTCTGTTTTCTATATCATTCCTTTTTCGCATCATAAAGTAAATGCTTCTTATTCGTGCAAATTGTGCGGCATACGTTAACCATCAAAACAAAACTATGAGAAAGACATTAATCATATTTACAACTATCATACTTAGTTCAGTTATTTATATTTCATGTTCTAAATCAATTGTTGAAAGAACAGAAAATTTACCACCATTAAATCCTGTTTCAGAAGATATAGATGCAGGACAATGGAAAACCGTTTTATTATCCAGGCCTGATTCGTTCGTAGTTGCACCTCCGCCTGCAATAAATTCTCCTGCTTATCTCGCAGACCTGAATGAGATAAAAGGTTACCAGGAAAATTTAAGCGATGATGCTAAAAGTAAAATTCGTTATTGGGGCTCAGGTAATGTTTTAAGATGGAATGAAATTATTCGGGAATTGGTAGCAAAATATAATTTGCCTCCTTATCAAAATCCTGATGGAACTTATCCTATTCCAAGTGCAATAAATCCTTTCAACTATCCTCAATTTCCGTTTTCAAATCCACCATATGCTGCACGCGCTTTTGCTTATTTAAGTGCGGCGCAATATGATGCATTGGTTGCATGCTGGAACTATAAAAATTTATATAACCAGCCCGCACCGTACAGCGTTGATTCAAGCATCATTGCAATGAATGGCAGAACAAATTTGCCTTCTTATCCTTCAGAAGCTGGCGTGCTTGCCGGTGTTACTTCCGAAATTATGAAACTGATGTTTCCTACAGAAGTTGCAAGCATTCAGCAAAAAGTTGATGAAGAAGAATTGGCAACCATTCAAAGCGGAACAGCAACACGCACAGATATAAAAGCAGGGGAAGCTTTGGGAAGACAAATTGCAGCATTGTTTACCGCACGTGCTAAAGCAGATCATGCCGGTGCTGCTGTTGGTAATCCTGAAGAATGGAATTCACTTGCATCAAACGCAATTGCGCAGGGGCAAATACCCTGGTATAGTCTCGAGCTTCCGCAACGTCCGCCAATGCTTCCAATGTTTGGCAATGTTTTGCCACTCTTGTTTGATTCACTAACTGTAATAAAGTTGAGACCTGCACCGCCGTTCTCTACAAGTAGCGAAGATTTTTTACAGCAAAACCAGTCTGCATATAACCAGATAAAAAATCCTACAAGAGACCAGGAAAGAATTGTTCAGTATTGGGCCGATGGTGTTGGAACGTATACACCACCCGGTCACTGGAATGCGATTGCCGCGGAAGATTTTATTCAACAAAATTATAGCGAGGTGCGCTGTGCAAGAAACTTCGCATTATTAAATATGGCTGAAATGGATGCAGCAATTGTTTGCTGGAATACGAAATATTTTTATTTCAATCCGAGACCAACGCAAATGATGCCGGATATAAAAACACTAACGGGAATTCCCAATTTTCCATCATACATATCCGGGCACTCAACATTTAGCGAAGCTGCAGCAAAAATATTAGGTCATATCATGCCTGCAAATGCAGATAAATATGAATCAATGTCTCAGGAAGCTGCAATGTCAAGATTTATTTCAGGTATTCACACAAAAGCCGATTGTGATTCTGGTTTAGTTACGGGAGCGAAGGTTGGAAATTATGCAATCATCAGGGCACAACATGATGGAGCAGAATAATTGCTCACTTAAAACTAATAGCATGAAAAAATTATTTTTTATTCTCGTTGTTTTATTAACTGCTGTTGCAAATAACAAAATCTATTCACAAGGTTGTGTTGCTATTCGCAGCACCGGCGCAACATGTTCATTGCGCATGCCAGATTCTATTTCAAGTGCAAGTAAATGGCAATTAGGTTTGAACTATCGTTTTTACAAATCATACAAACATTTTATTGGAACACAGGAGCAAAAACTGCGAGTAGATACAGGTTCTAATGTTATCAATCATTCCACTACATTTGATATTACTGTAACACATCAATTAAACAATCGCTGGTCTTTATTGCTTGATGTTCCCATTCTTGATAACTCGCGTTCTTCTTTATATGAACATGATCGCATTCATAGATACAGCACACATTCTTTTGGTGTTGGCGATATTCGTTTTAGCGCATACAGGTGGATGTTCGATCCTGAAAAATCTGAGCATTTTAATTTGCAACTTGGTCTTGGTATCAAATTTCCTACGGGAGATTATCATTTTGAAGACAGGTTTCATACATCAGATTCAACTACACAAATTGGTCCTGTTGATCAGTCAATACAATTAGGTGATGGCGGAACAGGTTTTACAGTTGAAGCAAATACATTTTACAACTTCTCACATCATGTGGGTTTATATGGAAATTTTTATTACCTCGTAAATCCGCGTGAAGAAAATGGTGTATCAACTTCGCGTGGCGGAACACCAAGTGCGCAAACTGTTGAGATTGGAAGTGATGTAATGAGCGTGCCTGATCAATATCTTATCCGCGCAGGTGTAAATTTCGATTTTAATAAATGGATGTTTTCTGCAGGCATGCGCGATGAATGTTTGCCTGTGCACGATTTAATTGGCGGCAGCCAGGGTTTTAGAAGACCAGGTTATATTATTTCAGAAGAACAAGGTGTTTCATACGGTTTTAAAAGATTTAGCGCTTATGCGTATGTGCCGGTTGCATTAGTGCGCAATCGCACACAAAGTGTTCCTGATAAAAATAAAACGGCGTTAACAGGTGTATACACACAAGGCGATGCTGCCTTTGCTGATTATGTTATTAATGTTGGTTTTGTAATTAAGTTATAATAATAAAGAGTTTTTGATAAGTAATAATACAAGCACACCTTGTTATTCTTAGCGAGGTATTTTTTAAAATTAAAATTGAATATTGAAATGAAAAGAGTTGTTTTTTTTGGTTTGATTTTATTTGTTGCGGCGGCTACATCATGCAATAAAAAAGATTACAAAACCGTAATGCATGATCCTAACTTGTATTGCAGTGCAATTCACGAATTAAATTATGTGGTGATCTATGACATCTTTACACCGCCGGTTGCATCCAGGGTTTTTGCTTACGCAAATCTTGCAGCGTATGAAACTTTAGCTAAAGAAGGAAAACATTATGGTTCACTTGAAGGAAAGATCAAAGATCTTAATAACATTCCTTCTCCTGCAAAACCGGAGCAGGTTGATTTTCCTTTTGCATCAGTAATTGCAATGACAAAAGTTGGTCGTGAATTAACTTTTTCTGAAGCAAGAATGGATGCATTAATTGATTCAATAAAAAACCTTGCAAAGAACACAAATATGACGAGCGAAATGTTTGATAGTTCTGTAAGTTATGGAAATGCCGTTGCTAATGCTATTCTTGACTGGAGTAAAAAAGACAACTATGGAAAAACACGCGGTGCAAAATTTACAGTAACAGGTTTAGCTGGTCACTGGTCACCAACACCGCCGGGATATTTTGATGCAGTGGAACCAAAATGGATGACGATTAGAACAATGGCTTTAGATTCTCCAAATACATTTCCTATTGTGCCGCCGCCGCCATTCAGCACAGATTCTACAAGCGAATTTTATAAAATGGCAAAACAGGTGTATGATACCGTAAACACAAATGACGATGCGCATAAATGGATTGCAAATTTTTGGGATTGTAATTCATTTAAAATGCACCAGGAAGGTCACGTAATGTTTGCAACAAAAGCGATGACACCTCCGGGACACTGGATGGAGATCATCAATACGGTTACAAAAAAAGAAAAAGCAGACTGGTATCAAACAGTGTTTGCATATACAGGTTCATCCATTGCAATGTTTGATGGATTTATTGCGTGCTGGTGGTGTAAATATCATTACGATATGATTCGCCCCGAAACATACATTAATCAATACATTGACCCTAACTGGAAACCATTTTTACAAACGCCGCCGTTTCCTGAATACATCAGCGCACACTCCGTTATATCTGCCGGCGCTGCAGAATTTCTAACCAAGTTATATGGAGATCATGTTTCGTTTGTTGATTCATCTGAACGCGACTGGAGTTGGCCCGACCGTCATTTCAATTCTTTGAATGATGCTGCATGGGAAGTTTCAATGAGCCGTTTTTATGGAGGCATTCATTATTTCAAAGCGATTGTGGAAGGCAGAAAGCAAGGCGCTCAAATTGGTGATCTTGTTTGGGATAAACTAATGTCACCAAGTGAAAAAGTTGCATATAATAATAAAGGAAAGTAAAATGTTACAAACAAATCAAACACAAAAAATATATTATAGCCTGCGCATTGCAAGCGCCATGTGCTTTATTGGTCATGGTGCTTTTGGAATTATTACAAAAGAAATCTGGACAAATTATTTTTCTGTATTTGGTATTGCACATGATACTGCTTATGCAATGATGCCTTATGTTGGAAGCTTAGATGTTTTGATGGGATTAATTATTCTGTTCTATCCAATAAGAGTTATTGCTGGCTGGCTTGTGGTGTGGGGATTAATAACGGCAGCATTGCGCCCATTATCGGGCGAGCCGTTTCCAGAATTGATTGAACGCGCCGGAAATTTTGGTGCGCCGCTTGCATTGCTGTTGCTTACGTACGCAGGCAACAAAGATTTTAAACACTGGTTCAAACCCATTCGTATACAACACATAAATAATGATGAACAAAAATTAAAGCGCGTAAAAATTTGTTTGCGCATTGTAGTGTTTCTTTTATTTGTTGGGCATGGATGGTTAAACCTGATAGAAAAAAAAGGTTTACTTGATCAATACAGAGCATTTGGTGCTTCCAATCCAGCAACCGTTGCACACATTATAGGTTCGCTTGAAATTCTCGGTGCGGTAAGTGTGCTCATCAAACCAGTACGTTCAGTTATATTAATACTTTTTGTTTGGAAGATGTTCAGCGAATTGTTTTATCCGCATTGGGAAGTGTTCGAATTTGTTGAACGTGGCGGAAGTTATGGAACCACACTTGCACTGTTCTTTTTAACAGGGTCTTCATGGCAATCTTTATTAAATATTACCAGGCAAAAAAATAATGAAGGCATTGTTTCAATATAAGTAATCTGAATTTATGTTTTAATACAAGCAGACGGGATGTGTTTCTACACATCCTTTTTTATTTGTTTATGGGTTGGAAATATATAGCATGATTTTTTAATTTAGTTTGCATAAAACTGCTACAATGCAAACACCTGATGAGCTTTACGGAGACCTTTTTAAAGATGTTCAGTTAAAAAGCATTTTTCCTGATAATAAAACTTTTGTTGATTGTACACCGAAAAGAAATCCAACAGTTATTGTTGATGAATATCAAACATTAAAAAAAACAAATCCATCTGACGAAGCAATAAAAAAATTTGTAGAAGATAATTTTATTGTTCCGCCGCCTGCAACCCCGGGTTATCACACAGATATAAAAGATAATATCGTTGAACACATTGAAGAGTTATGGAGTGTTTTGCAACGCGAAGCTGATAAACCTGTTGAAGGAAGTTCGCTTGTTGCGCTGCCGCATCCTTATATTGTTCCCGGCGGCAGGTTCCAGGAAATTTATTATTGGGATTCTTATTTTACAATGCTTGGTCTTGCGCAAAGTCATAAGTGGAATGTTATTGAGAGTATGATTGAAAATTTTGCTTTTCTCATCAGGCAAAATGGCTTTATACCAAATGGTAATCGAACATATTTTTTAAGCCGTTCGCAGCCGCCGTATTTTTCATGTATGATTGAATTGCTGGCATCGCATGAAGGCTTGTATGTTTATTCAAAATACATAAACGAGCTGCAAAAGGAATATGATTTTTGGATGGATAAAACCAAGCCAACAAAACATGTTGTACAAATGCCTGATGGCAGTTTACTAAATCGTTATTACGATCAAAAAGATACACCAAGACCTGAGGCATATCGTCACGAATTTGAAACCGCCGCAGAATATGATGGCAATAATGCTTTGCTTTTTAAAAATCTTCGTGCTGCGTGTGAAAGCGGCTGGGATTTTAGTGGTCGCTGGTTTAAAGATGGAAAAACATTTGCGCAAATTGATACAACTAATATTCTTCCCGTTGATTTGAATTCTTTATTGTTTCATCTTGAATCATCGCTTGCATTAGCCTACCGTCATATTGAAAATAAAAAAGAAGTTGACAATTACACAAAAAAATCTATGCTGCGTGAAGATGCCATCATGAAATATTTTTATAATGAAAATGACGGATGGTTTTACGATTATAATATCAATCAAAAAAAATTAAGTCCTCAAAAAACAATTGCCGGTATCACTCCATTCTTTTTTGATATTCCTCCATCAGAAAAAATTGTACAGGCAGCCGATGTTGTTCGTGAAAATTTTTTGCAAAGCGGCGGTGTAGTTACAACATTAATTGATACAGGTCAGCAATGGGATTGGCCGAATGGTTGGGCGCCTTTGCAATGGATAACAATAAAAGCTTTGGATGAATATGGTGAAGTACATCTTGCGCACGAGATTGCAAA
>DASZUY010000163.1:0-19652 GCA_035547495.1 Parafilimonas sp.
CTTTAAACTACTAAACTTTCGATGAAAATTTCAAGAAGAAATGTGATCAAAAATATGGCGCTCGGTTCTACTGCGATTGTAGCCGCTCCCGCAATTTCTTTTGCAAAAAAACTGGAAGAAAAAGTTCCGGGCAAATTAAAAGGCAACATCAATCATTCTGTTTGCAGATGGATACTCAGCGATCATTCACTTGATGACGTTTGTGAAATTGTAAAAAAAATCGGTTTTGGAGCAATCGATTTACTTAAGCCAAATGAATGGGCGACTGTTCAAAAACATGGTGTTTATTGTTCAATGTGTTATACCGCAGGCGATTTCACCAACAATTTATACCATGGGTTTGCGCATACTGATCAGCATGAACAATTAATAAAAGATTATGCTGAGGCCATTCCGCTAGTAGCGAAAGCTGGTTATAAAGATGTGATTTGTTTTAGTGGCACGCGCAATGGTATGGATGATGAAACCGGTTTTAAAAATTGTGTTACGGGTTTACAGCAAATACTTCCGCTTGCCGAAAAAAATGGCATCACCATGCACATGGAATTATTAAACAGCAAGATCGATCACAAAGATTATATGTGTGATCATTCTGCATGGGGTGTTGAATTATGCAAGCGCGTTGGTTCACCCAACTTTAAATTGTTATATGATATTTATCACATGCAAATTGATGAAGGCGATATCATCAGAACAATAAATGATAATCATGAATACTTCGGACATTATCATACAGGCGGCGTACCGGGCAGGCATGAAATTGATGATACACAGGAATTGCATTATCCCGCAATTATGCGTGCAATAGTTGCCAGCGGATTTAAAGGCTATGTCGCGCAGGAATTTATGCCAACATGGAAAGATAAAGCGGCTTCATTAAAAGAAGCAATTCAAATATGTGATGTGTGAAATCGTGAGACGTGAAACGTAAAATTCTCACCCTGCTATTTCACTTCTCAATAATTAAAAAATAGAAACAATAAAACTCAATAATAATGGCTGACAATGTTTTTGATGCAATCGTAGTTGGCTCAGGCATCAGCGGTGGCTGGGCAGCAAAAGAACTTTCAGAAAAAGGCTTAAAAGTTATCATGCTCGAACGCGGCATGGATATTAAGCATATTTCCGGTTATACAAACACCAATAAAGATCCGTGGGAATTTCCACATCGTGGAAGCCGCACACAACAAATGATTAAAGATTATCCTGTGTTACGCAGAGATTATCCTTTAAATGAAATGAATCTTGATTGGTGGGTAAATGAAAAAGAATCGCCTTACACAGAAATAAAACGCTTCGACTGGTTTCGCGGCTATCATGTTGGCGGACGTTCGCTTTTATGGGGTCGTCAAAGCTATCGCTGGAGCGATTGGGATTTTGAAGCGAATGCAAAAGATGGAATCGCTGTTGATTGGCCTGTGCGATATAAAGAGATCGAGCCATGGTATGATTATGTTGAAAAATTTGCAGGCATTAGTGGTAACCGCGACGGCGTACCTAACTTACCCGATGGTCAGTTTATGCCGCCGATGGAAATGACTTGTGTTGAAAAGGATGTAGCCGATCGCATCAATCAACATTATAAAGGCACTCGCTTTATGATTATTGGTCGTACTGCAAATATTACGCAGCCTATCCAGGAAAGAACCAATTGCCAGTATAGAAATAAATGCTGGTTAGGTTGTCCGTTTGGTGGCTACTTCAGCACACAATCTTCAACTTTACCTGCAGCTATGAAAACAGGTAATCTTACGGTTCGCCCGTGGAGCATTGTAACAAAAGTGTTGTATGATAAAGACACAAAAAAAGCAACAGGCGTTGAGGTATTAGATGCACAGAACAATCAAACTTATGAATACAAGGCAAAGGTTGTTTTCTTAAATGCATCAACCTTAAATACAGCATGGATATTAATGAACTCAGCAACTGACATTTGGCCGGATGGATTGGGCAGCAGCAGCGGTGAACTTGGTCATAATTTAATGGACCATCATCTTGGTGTCGGTGCATCAGGAACAGTAGATGGTTACGAAGACAAATACTATTACGGAAGAAGACCGAATGGCATTTACATTCCTCGTTACAGAAATTATTTTGGTGATAAGCGTGATTACTTACGTGGCTTTGGTTATCAGGGCGGTGGTAGTCGTCAGGGCTGGAGCCGCGAAATAGCTGAAATGCAAATAGGCGCTGACTATAAAGATGCATTAACAGAACCGGGCAACTGGACAATGGGTATGGGTGGTTTCGGTGAGATGTTGCCAGATCATAATAATAAAGTAACGCTGGATAAAAACACGAAAGATAAATGGGGTTTGAATGTGCTCGCCATCGATTGTGAGTTAAAAGATAATGAGCTGAAGATGCGGAAGGATATGTTGAATGATGCAGTTGAAATGCTCACGCTTGCAGGTGTAAAAAATGTAAGCGGCTTTGATGGAGATGGCACACCTGGTCGTGGCATACACGAAATGGGTACAGCGCGCATGGGTGCAGATCCTAAAACATCTGTACTAAATAAATGGAACCAGGTTTGGGACGCGCAAAATGTTTTCGTTACAGACGGAGCATTTATGGCAAGCTCTAACTGTTGCAATCCATCGCTCACATATATGGCTTTTACCGCACGTGCTGCAGATCATGCAGTAAGCGAATTAAAGAAACAAAATATTTAGAACGTCTGATGTAGGATGTGATGAAGTTTGATTGAAAGAAGATTAATTCAAAATATTTGATCATTGCTGATTTAGCGATTTTGAGATTTTATAATACTACCTGAATTAAAAGCAAATCAGACATCAGAAATAAAAAATTAAAGTGCCGCAAGACAGCAGTAAGGTTAATATCAACTCTGGTGGTGTTCAAAAAAACACTTATGATGCTATTGTAATTGGCAGTGGCATTAGTGGTGGCTGGGCAGCAAAAGAATTGTGCGAACAAGGATTAAAAACATTGGTGCTTGAAAGAGGTCGCGATGTAAAACACATCAAAGATTATCCAACAGCAACATTAGCGCCGTGGGAGTTCAGGCATCGCGGCGGAATAACTGAAAAAGATAAAAAAGAAAATCCCGTCGCATCGCATTGTTATGCTTTTGATGAAACCGCAATGCACTTTTTTGTAAAAGATAAAGAACATCCTTACATACAGGAAAAACCTTTTGACTGGATTCGCGGTTACCAGGTTGGCGGCAAATCTTTAACATGGGGAAGATGCACACAGCGTTGGAGCGATTTTGAATTTACAGGTCCGCAACGTTTTGGTTATGGTTGGGACTGGCCCATTCGTTATGCAGATGTTGCGCCGTGGTATTCACACGTTGAAAAATTTATTGGTGTTTGCGGTAATAAAGATGGTCTGGAATCGATGCCCGATGGCGAATTTCTTCCGCCGTTTGAATTGAATTGCGTTGAACAACATTTAAAAGATAGCATCGCAAAAAATTACCCAGATCGTCACATGGTTCATGCACGTTGGGCGCATCTAACGCAGCCAAATCAAATTCATATTGATCAAGGCAGAGGTAAATGCCAGGCAAGAAATTTATGTACGAGGGGTTGTCCGTTTGGTGGTTATTTCAGTTCTAATTCTTCAACATTGCCGTGGGCTGCAAAAACAGGCAACTTAACTATTCGTCCGTTCTCTGTTGTTCATTCAATTATTTATGATGAACAAAAACAAAAAGCAACGGGAGTTCGCATCATCGATACAAACACAAAACAAGCAACTGAATATTTTGCAAGAATAATTTTTGTGAATGGTTCTGCTTTAAACAGTAATTTGATTTTGTTGAATTCAACATCCAACCGTTTTCCAAATGGTTTGGGAAATGATAGCGGCGTTCTGGGAAAATATATTTGCCATCATAATTATCGCGGCTGGATTAATGGAACAATTGATGGCTTTGATGATACTTATTTTTATGGGCGTAATCCAACAGATGCCATCATCGCCAACTATCGAAACTTACACAAGATAGATACAGATTTTTTGGGTGGATATACAACGTATTGTGGTGCGCATCGGGAAAGAAATAATGGCGAAAATTCTCCTGAACAAATTGGTGCTGCATATAAAGAATCAATGACGGTGCCCGGACCCTGGAATGTGTATGCATACCTACAAGGCGAAACAATTCCAAAAGAAAAAAATCATGTGCGTTTAAGCACAGATCAAAAAGATCCATGGGGGATTCCGCAATTAATTACTTCGGTTGAGTATGACGATAACGATGATAAATTATTAAATGATTTTTTTGTACAGACTGAAGAAATGTTTACAAAAGCCGGTGTAAAAAATATTTATCATTCAGATAGTAAACAAGCGCCGGGTTTAGATATTCATGAAATGGGAGGATGCAGAATGGGCGCAGATCCAAAAACATCTATGCTTGATAAATGGAATGCATTGCATCACTGCAAAAATGTTTTTGTAACTGATGGTGCTTGCATGGCGAGCACGGGCAATCAAAGTCCGAGTATTTTATATATGACATTAACAGCAAGAGCGTGTAATCATGTGGTGGAAGAAATGAAGAAGGGAAATGTATAGTCAATTTGAAAATTTGAAGATGTGCTAATTTGAAAATTGCACGTCAGGATAAAACATCATTTTCAAATTTTCAAATTCACAAAATTTTCAAATTATCAATGGGTGACACTTTAAACATAAACAACAAAGGTGTTCAGCAAAACACGTATGATGCAATTGTGATTGGCAGTGGCATTAGCGGTGGTTGGGCGGCTAAAGAATTATGTGATCATGGTATAAAAACTTTATTGCTTGAACGCGGGAAAAATGTTGTGCATTTAAAAGATTACCCGACAGCAACATTAGCACCGTGGGAATTTCCACATCACGGTCAAATGCCTTTGAAGATCACAGAAGAAAATCCAGTTGTATCAAGATGCTATGCTTTTTATGAAGGCTCGCAACATTTTTTTGTAAAAGATAAAGAGCATCCATACGTTCAGCAAAAACCTTTCGACTGGATTCGTGGTTACCAGGTTGGTGGTAAATCTTTGTTGTGGGCAAGACAAACACAACGCTGGAGTAAATATGATTTTGAAGGACCGGCTCGTGATGGCTATGCAGTTGACTGGCCAATACGTTATGAAGATTTAGCACCATGGTATTCGCACGTTGAAAAATTTGCAGGCATCAGTGGTAATTATGATGGTCTTGAAACCTTACCTGATGGTGAGTTTCTTCCCGCATGGGAAATGAATTGTGTTGAAAAAGATATTCAGCAAAAAATTAATGCTGCTTATTCAAACAGAAATGTAATTCAGGGTCGCTGCGCACATCTAACCAAACCAAATCCTATTCATATACAACAAGGCAGAACACAATGTCAGGCAAGAAGTTTATGCGAACGCGGTTGCCCGTTTGGTGGTTACTTCAGCTCAAATGCATCAACCATTCCGTGGGCACTTAAAACGGGTAATCTTAGCATTCAACCTGAATCAACAGTGCATTCAATTATTTACGATGATAAAAAAAATAAAGCCGTTGGCGTTCGTGTCATCAATACAAATACAAAACAGGTAACTGAATATTTTGCAAAGATCATTTTCGTGAACGCAGCTTGCTTCAATACAAATCTTATTTTACTAAACTCAACATCGAATCGTTTTCCAAATGGTTTTGGAAACGATAATGGTTTGCTTGGAAAATATGTTGCGTTTCATAATTATCGCGGAACTGTTTCGGCAAGCTATGATGGTCCGATGGATAAATATTATTACGGCAGAAGACCAACGCAGCCAATGATGCCAAATTTTAGAAACGTGTATAAACAGGAAATGGATTTTCAGCGCGGCTATATGACATTTTATGGCGCAGGAAGAGGCAACGCAGATGATGCGAATGAATCAATTGGCGGCGCTTATAAAGATGCAATATCAGAAGCAGGCAATTGGTATGTTTCGATGATGATGCAGGGTGAAACGATTCCTAAAAAAACAAATGAAGTTTATTTAAGCAAGGACAAAAAAGATGACTGGGGAATTCCGCAATTGGTTTTTAATGTTGATTATGATGATAACGATGAAAGATTGCTAAAAGATTTTTTAACGCAGGCATCTGAAATGTTAGATAAAGCTGGCTGCAAAAACATTGAGCAAAATGATAGCAAGCAGGCGCCGGGTTTAGATATTCATGAAATGGGTGGATGCAGAATGGGCAAAGATCCAAACACATCAATGCTTAATGCATACAACCAATTTCATAATTGTAAAAATGTTTTTGTAACGGATGGAGCGTGTATGGTAAGTACCAGCACGCAAAATCCATCATTAACATTTATGGCTTTAACAGCAAGAGCAGCGAATTATGCGGTAGAACAACTAAAGAAACAAAATATCTAATTTGAAAATTTGAAGATGTGCTAATTTGAAAATGCACATCCCGTTCGAACATCATTTTCAAATTTTCAAATTCGCAAATTTTCAAATTGCAATGCCAGATAGTAGTAAAGTAAATATCAACAACAAAGCGCAACAACAAAATACTTATGATGCTATTGTAATTGGCAGTGGCATAAGTGGAGGTTGGGCTGCAAAAGAATTAACCGAAAATGGATTGAAAGTTTTGATGCTTGAGCGCGGAAGAAATTTTGAACACATCAAAGATTATAAATCTGCGTCGCAGGATATTTGGGATTTTCCACACCGTGGAAGAGTTACACAGGAAGAATTAAAACGTCATCCCATCATTGCACGCACTTGGGGAACATACGAACCTATAATTGATTATTGGGCAAATGATGTTGATGCACCATATGTAGAAATTCAACCTTTCAAGTGGTGGCGTGCTTACCAGTTTGGTGGTCGCTCCATTTTGTGGGGAAGGCAAAGTTATCGGTGGAGTGATTTTGATTTTGAAGGAAACGCAAAAGATGGTTGGGCAATTGATTGGCCTATTCGTTATAAAGATATTGCGCCATGGTATGATCATGTGGAGGAATTTATTGGTGTAAGCGGATCGACAGAAGGCATACCGCAATTACCTGATGGACATTTTACGCCGCCAATGGATTTGACTTGTGTTGAAAAAGATGTGTCTGCAAGAATAAAAGAAAAATTCGGCAGGCACATGATCATCGGCAGAAGTGCAAACACAACTATTCCAAAACCGGGTAGAACAAATTGTCAATTTAGAAATCGTTGCTGGGAAGGTTGTCCATTTGGTGGATACTTCAGCACACAATCATCCACATTTCCTGCGGCAATGAAAACAGGAAATTTAACGATGCGTCCCTGGAGCATCGTTACGAAAATCTTGTATGATAAAGACACGAAGAAAGCAACAGGTGTTGAAGTGTTGGATGCAGAAAATAATCAAACATATCAATATTATTCTAAAATCGTTTTTGTAAATGCATCTGCATTAAACAGTGCATGGGTATTGATGAATTCTGCCACAGATATTTGGCCGGATGGTTTGGGCAGCAGCAGCGGTGAGCTTGGTCATAATATTATGGATCATCATTATAATCTTGGCGCCAGCGGAACAATTGATGGTTATGAAGACAAGTATTATTATGGCAGAAGACCAAATGGTTTTTACATAGTGCGCTTTGCAAATTTATTTAATGATAAAAGAGATTTTTTACGTGGCTTTGGATACCAGGGAGCAGGTAGTCGTGAAAGCTGGAGCCGCAGTGTTGCTGAGTTAAGCATCGGCGGTGCCTATAAAGATGCATTAACAGAACCCGGCGGCTGGACAATTGGTATGACGGGTTTTGGTGAATTGTTGCCTTATCATGAAAATAAAATATCACTCGATAAAAATAAAAAAGATAAATGGGGTTTACCGGTGCTGGCAATGGATGCAGTGTTGCGCGAAAATGAATTTAAAATGCGCAAAGCAATTGTAGAAGAAGCGCAGGCAATGTTTGAAGCCGCAGGTGTACAAAATATTGTAACGTGGGATAATGGTCATGAAATTGGTGATGGCATTCATGAAATGGGCAGTGCAAGAATGGGCAACGATCCGAAAACATCGGTGCTCAACAAATGGAACCAGGTGTGGGATGCACAAAATGTTTTTGTAACAGACGGTGCTTTTATGGTTTCAAGCGCATGTCAGAATCCTTCATTAACTTACATGGCAATGACGGCACGTGCTGCAAATCATGCGGTGGAAGAATTGAAGAAAGGAAATATTTAGAATGGCTGATGTAAGATTTGATAATCTCTGATTTGAAAATAATACATCAAAAGAAATAATCTTAAAAATTAATGTTGCTGAATAAATAATACATCAATAAATCAGAAATAAAAAAATACACATTATGGATAGAAGAGAAGCCTTATCACGTGTTGCGCTAATTGTTGGCGGAACAATTATCGGCGCAGAAGCATTTCTTTCCGGTTGTAAAAACACACCTGCAAAAGAAGGCTTGTTTGCTGCTGATGACATTGCTTTATTAGATGAAGTTGGTGATACAATTCTGCCAACTACTGCATCATCACCCGGCGCTAAAGCGGCACAAATTGGTCAGTTTATGAAAACCATTGTAACTGATTGTTATGATGAAAATGACCAGCGCACTTTTACTGAAGGCATCGGCAAATTAAATGATGCTGCTAAAAAGAAATACGATAAATCTTTCATGGATCTTACACCGGATCAGAAGCACGAGTTTTTAGTTGGTCTTGATAAAGATGCAAAAGATCGTGCTGCAGAACTAGCTGCGAAAGACAGCAAGCTGACAGACGAACAAAGACATCAGCGTAAAATGGAACAGGATGCAGGTACTTATAAAAGACCAGCTGAAGATGACCCCCATTATTTTAGTTTAATGAAACAACTTACACTATGGGGTTACTTCACATCAAAACCTGGTGCAACACAAGCTTTGCGTTACGTGGCTGTACCCGGAAGATATGAAGGTTGCATTCCTTACAAAAAAGGTGACAAAGCCTGGGCAACATAGCATGTACCATTTAAGATGTATGATTAGAATTTTATGAGCTGATTTTGCTAACTAAATCATCAATACAATTATGTCTTATAGCAGGAGAAAATTTTTGCAAACCACAGGATTATTTGCCGCCGCAGGTTTAATAAGTACGAACAACTTATTTGCAGCGCCGTCAAAACTTAAAAATTACGGAATACAATTATGGAGTGTGAAGAACGCTTTATCAAAAGATCCGAAAGGTGTTTTAAAACAACTGGCAGATGATGGCTACACGCAAATAGAAAGTTTTGAAGGTAGCAAAGGAATGTTTTGGGGAATGAGTGCTGCTGAGTTTAAAAAATATATGGATGATCTTGGAATGAAAATTATTTCAAGTCATTGCGATATTGAAAAGGATTTTGATAAGAAGGCTGCAGATGCTGCGTCTATTGGAATGAAGTATTTGATTTGCCCCTATAAAGGTCCGCAGAAAACAGCCGATGATTTTAAAAAGATAGCGGATGAATTTAATGCGAAAGGTGAGATATGTAAGAAGAGCGGAATTCGCTTCGGCTATCACAACCACGATTATTCTTTTGTTGCAGTTGACGGACAAGTACCGGAAGACATCATGCTTGCAAATACAAATCCTGAATTGGTAGATTTTGAAATGGATATTTACTGGGTTGTAACTGCCGGTGCAGATCCTGTTGCTTATACGAAAAAATATAAGAATCGTTTCAGGCTGGGACATGTGAAGGATCGAATAAAAAACACAACGGAAAAAGATGCATCGTGCACATTGGGTGAAGGCTCTATTGATTATCCTTCTATCTTAAAAATAATGAAGGCAAATGGTATGGAGTATTTCATTGTTGAGCAGGAACGTTACGATAACACAACAGAAATGGACAGCGCAAAAGCAGATGCAAAATATATGAGCATGCTTTCTATTTAAAAATATTTTAAACAGAAAGCCCCGCAATTGCGGGGCTTTTTTATTTTACATTTCTACGGGTTTACCCGCTGCAATTTTCGCAACGTTGTTTTTAAATTGTTCTCGTGTATTCGATCTTGGGAAAGGTTCGGAAGGTATTGGTACATTTAAAAAATTACACAAAGGTTCCCATCCGGATTTTATATCATAAACAAGAGAACGCTCTTTTGGTAAAAAGTTCAGTGTTTCTTGGTTAATGGTATTATATCTTCTTATTACTTCCTGTTTATCTTTTAAATTCCTTCCAAAAATATTATCGACCAATTCGCCATCATATTTAAGCACAGGGAGCCTTTCTCTTATAGCTGATGAAAAAGGCATTCTAATCATCATTTTAAAAATACGGCCGAAGGAAGGTTTGCTCGCCCAGAAAATTGTTTCCATTGCACTGTTATACCAACTCTCTGCATCCCGAATTGTATGAATAATTTTTGCATTGGGATAAGCAGTAATGATTTGTTTGTAATAACGTGCAACCGGGTAATCAACTGCAGATACATAACCATCAAACAATTTCTCCCATTCAACCGCTTCGCCTTTATCAGCCTGCTTAAAATACACCAGGCGAACAGGTTCGCGCAGTAATTCTTCCATGTGGTAACATTTACCAAAGCCAAGCATTTCAAGGGCAAGTTTTAATGAATGTGTGCCGGTTCTTCCAATACCGGAACCGATAACTTTTAAACTCATATGGCAGTGTTTTACAGAATAAATGTAAGGTTTTATAATTTGCTTTCGATCTAAAATAAAAATCCCGCATCATTGCGGGATCTTTGAAATTATATAAGCGCTTATACAATTATTTCGCCTTATCAAAATTCTCCTGTGCCTTTTTCCAGTTTATCACATTCCATATTGCCGTTAAATATTCCGGACGGCGATTTTGATATTTTAAATAATAAGCATGTTCCCAAACATCAACACCAATTATTGGAGTTCCTTTTACTTCAGCAACATCCATTAGAGGGTTATCCTGGTTTGGTGTAGAAGTAATTTCCAATTTTCCATCCCGGCTAATTAACCATGCCCAACCGCTTCCAAAACGTGTGGCGCCTGCTGCATTAAATTTTGTTTTAAATTCATCAAACGAACCAAAGGTGCTGTTGATGGCTTCGCTTAAACTGCCTGAAGGCTGGCCGCCGTCTTTTGATAATAATTCCCAAAAGAAAGTATGATTCCAGTGTCCGCCACCATTGTTGCGAACAGCAGGAGAGATTTTTCCTGCACTCGCAATTAATGCTTCGAGCGATTTGTTTTCATGCTCGGTTCCTGCAATTGCCTTATTCAAATTATCTACATAAGCCTGGTGATGTTTGTCGTGGTGAATCTTCATTGTTTGTTCATCGATATGCGGCTCTAATGCATTGTAAGCATAAGGCAGCGGAGGTAATGTAAATGCCATAATTATAAATTTTAGATTTCTGATTAATGATTCCTGGTTTGCAGGAATGCAATTTAAATATTACAAAGGGCAACAAATTTAGTGCGAGTAAATGTAAAACAGATTAAATCTTTCTTATATCGAAAATGATGATGGTGTGATGTATTGATTTAATTAACAAATATTCGCCAGGCAAATTCACTTTCATTACAATGATGGTACGCTTTAAAGTAATTTCATTTAACTGTCGTCTTCATTATAAACGGCAACATGGCTGATATGGCCGCAGAACAAAATATCATACAGACTATAAAAGAATATGGCCGACAATTATTCGGGTTTATTCGCAGCCGCGTACCTTCTAACGAAGACGCAGAAGATATTTTGCAGGATGTGTGGTACCAGTTGAGTAATCAATCTTCACCAGAAGAAATAAACAGTATGAGTGGCTGGCTGTATCGCGTAGCAAGAAATAAGATCACCGATAATTACCGAAAGAAAAAAAATGAACCGATTGATGAAAGTGATTATGAAGATGAAGAGAATTTGAATGTTGCAGATATTTTTTTGGATAAAGAAATTAATGCTGATGTAAAAGAACTGCAGCAATTATTTTGGGACACTTTATTTGATGCATTGCAAGAATTACCGAAAAATCAGCGTGAAGTTTTTGTATTAAATGAACTTGAAGGAAAAACGCTTCAACAGATTGCAGACATGCAAGGTGAGAAATTAAAAACAATTATTTCAAGAAAACGCTATGCAGTTAAATACCTGCGTAAACGGCTTGAAGATTTGTATAATGAATTTATGAATTACTAAACTTTGTTTTATGTATCGTAAAAGAAAAAGAATATTTTTTGCACTGCCGTTTATTATTATCGCAGTAACTTTTTTAGCGGGCTATATAGTTATGTTGTTGTGGAATTTTATTTTTCCTTCTGTATTGCACGCAGAAAAAATTGGTTACTGGCAAGCAGTTGCCCTGTTTATACTTTGCAGGGTTTTGTTTTTCGGATTTAGAAGAAGAGATCATCGCCCACGCATGTGGCGTGGTGGTGAAGCATGGCGACAAAAATGGATGAACATGAATGATGAAGAGCGTGCAAAGTTTCGTGAAGAATGGAAGAAACGTTGTCAGCCGGGTAATAAAAGCGAATAGTTCAAAATAAAAAACCGAAGCATTAAACTTCGGTTTGTGCCCAAGACTGGATTCGAACCAGCACACCGGTTAAGGCACTACCACCTCAAAGTAGCGTGTCTACCAATTTCACCACCTGGGCATTTAGGGCATGCAAATTACAAGCTATCAAATTCTTTGTCAAATAATATTCGCACTTAACTTCAAACATTTTTATTCAGCGCAATTCTAAACGTAGTGCCTTTTCCAACCTCGCTTAACTTTACAAAAATTGAACCCTGGTGATATTGTTCGATGATGCGTTTACTTAAGGTTAATCCTAAGCCCCAACCGCGTTTTTTGGTTGTAAAGCCGGGATTAAAAACTTTTGAAATATTATTTTTTGCGATGCCTTTTCCTTCATCAGTAACATCAATCAAAACCTGTGAAGCCGCATCTGTAATATGAACAGTAATTGAGCCGCGACCTTCACTTGCATCAAGCGCATTCTTTAAAAGATTTTCTATAACCCAATCAAATAACGGCGGCGATATCATCACATTCACTATGTGCTTATCATCTGCATTCAAAATAAATTTTACCTTACCTCCCGCTCTTCGTTTTATATAATCAATCATGTTGCTTACCTGCTCAACAATATTTTTTTCTTCGAGATGCGGCTTGCTTCCTATTTTTCCAAACCGGTCCGTTATCAGTTCAAGACGACTTACATCTTTTTCAATTTCGGTACTTAGTTTTTCATTGCCCGGCATTTCTTTTAATACTTCTACCCATCCTTTTAAACTCGATACAGGTGTTCCTAACTGATGCGCTGTTTCTTTAGCCATACCTGCCCACAACTGGTTTTGTGTGCTGATATAAGATGTGCGTTGCGCAATAATTGTTATGATAAGAAATAAACCAACAATAATTAATTGAACGATCGGGTAATAACGAACTTCTCTTTGTAAAACACTATTTCCATAATAGTATCGATTTACTTTGTAAGGATTTTCGCTTACAACAAGTGGAATAGGATTATGTTCTTTTTTAAACTCTTCAATTTTATTTAAAAGATAATTGCCATCTGATTTTACTTTATTCGTATCGAGATTTAAATAATTGTTGGTGATGCTGTCTTTCTCTCCGGCGAGTACTTCAATAATCGGAATGTCTTTATTTTCAGAAGATATTTTTACCGCCAGCGTTAAGTTTGCTGTGCCGCTTGTATCAGCAATTGCTCTTTGCGCTTCAACCCATGTTTCAACACGTTGCTTTTCATCGTTTGCAATTTTTTTAGCGAGATAAGAAGAGTAAAAAATTGTTCCGCTTACAATTGCAACAGCAATCACAAATACTAAAGTTCTTCCGTTAAGCCATTGTTGTATCACGCTTCTAAAGTAGAAATTATATGCAAATAAAAATCCCGCGACTATGTTGCGGGATTTTTTCATGTTGATATATAAACCAATACTAACTAAACAAGCCGCCCTTCTTTAAAGACTTTGTGCCTTCGCCAATTTTATATCCGTTCTGATAGATTTGAATTTTATAATCACCTGCCTGGTATTTGCCATTTTCAGGTTTCCAGTCAAAACTTACCGGTGTGCGTTTGCCTTGTTCGTATTGAACATCTACTTTATTAGTAAAAACTTTTTCACCTTCATCTCGTGTTGTAAAAGTGCCGCTTCCGTTTGCAGGAATTGTTATTGGATGACCATCGGGTCCTGTAACGCAAACGTATAATTCTTTTGTGCCGCTTGGCGCAATACGATTTTCATCAAGATCAAAAGAAATTCTAAACACATCCGCTCTCTTTGCAGTTGTTGTTACTTTTTCTTTGCCACTGCCTTTTATGTTTATTGCTGTGATGTTTATGTTTGATGCGTGCAATGTTGAGCCTACATCCTGAATGTGTGCTTTTTCAGAATCGGTTTCTGCAAGGTTTTGTTCTACTCTTGATTTTTGCGCAGTAAGTGTATCACGTTGTGTTGTTAGATCTGCATTGGCAGTAGTTAGTGTTTGATTTTCTTGTTTTAACTGATCTATCTGCGTAAGCAAATCTGTAATCTTACCGTTAAGTTCTGCAATCATGTTGTGCGCTTTTTTCAAGTCGCCATTCTTTTTGCTTAACTCAACGCGAATCCTGTCTTTAAGACTATCAATGCTTGCTTCACGTTGCGCTAAATCACCTTTTAGTTTTGTGTTGGTTCCTGTTAAAGAATCCATTCTTGCAAGCGCATCATTATATTCTCCTTCAACAGCACTGCGCGATGAATCTGCCGCAGTGTATTGTGTAGTTAATGTTTTAATTTGCTCGCCAGATTTATTTTTATCGTAAATAATATAACCCCATGTGCCAACCAAAGCCGCTATTAAAATTCCGTAAACAAGTTTGCGGTTATCTTTAGGCGGTTGTTGAGAAGGTTGATTTCCGGGCGATGCCGAAGGATAATTACTGTAACTCATAATTTAATTTATATTTAATTTTTATTGATGACGAATTTGAATGCGAACACATCTATATATAATTTGTTGTTGCTGGATATAGAAACAGTACCGTGTTATGATTGTTATGACATGCTCTCTGATGATTGGAAAATACTCTGGGCGGAGAAAATTTCCAAAACCATGCCAGAAAACATTTTACCTGAGACCTCCTACTCCATGCGAGCAGGCATACTTGCTGAGTTTGGAAAAATAATTTGTATTTCAACGGGCTATTTTTATGAAAATATAAACAAACAGCTTTGTCTTAAAATTAAAAGTATTTATGGCGATGATGAAAAAATTTTATTAAGAAATTTTTTAGAGATGATAAATGGCTTTTATAAAACAAACCGTGATTACATGTTTGCAGGACATAACATAAGAGAATTTGACATACCCTATATATGCCGCAGATTATTAATTAATCACATTGAGTTGCCTAATTACCTGCATCTGCATGGCGCTAAACCATGGGATATAAATATGGTAGACACCCTGCAATGGTGGAAGTTTGGTGATTATAAAAATTATATCTCACTTAATTTATTGGCAAGCGTGCTTAATATTCCAACTTCAAAAACGGATATGGATGGCAGTATGGTGCGGGATGTATATTACGAACACAAAGATTTGGAACGCATAAAAACTTACTGCGAAAAAGATGTTGTTGTAACAGCCAATGTAATTCTGCGGTTTAAAAATTTGCCAATACTTGAGACAGAATGTGTTTCTATAGTAAACTAAAAGCCTATATATTTGCAGCCCAATAATGGTGCGGTAGCTCAGTCGGTAGAGCAAAGGACTGAAAATCCTTGTGTCGGCGGTTCGATCCCGCCCCACACCACAAACAAAAAGCAGTTATACATTTATAGCTGCTTTTTTTTATTGAATGATGTATAGGCTAAGCATTCAACTTGTGTTTTTAATTAAAAAAAATAATATTGATATTGTAGATGATTGTTATAGTTCAGGATTTATTTTTCTTCCAGTAAATTCTTCTGCCAACAATTACTTTGAAAACAAGACCGTCCGTTGCCTGTGTAATTCCAAAACCAACACCTGCATTTAATTCCCAGTGTGGGTTATTGAGCATATCGCCTGCAATAAAAATTGCATGGTTTTGTTGCGGAAAAGATTCAAGTGCATTCACCGGCCCTGTTTCTCCATAATATTCTATACCTAATGCAAGATTCTTAAAAACATTATAAGCAGCTTTTAAGTTAGGTTCAAACGTAGGTGTTGAATTCGTATAAGCGCTTTTTAATCCTACACCAAAAGTTGGATTAAATGAAACATATAATTTCTGCCAGCTCTTGTCAACAATAGGTCTTATTTCTATACTCCATGTTTGGTTTGAGTAAGCCGCATCCTGGTAACCTATTTCTGCAGATAAACTTAAACCAACAGGCAATTTCCATTTTGCAGGCGCCATAATACGTGGACGAATATGCGTGCCGATAATTTTATAACCGTATCCGGGCGTATAATTTGTAAACATGTAAGCACCTATTTCAAAGTTGTCAGTAATGCCTTGCGTAATTTCCAATGTTTCATGTAATGAATGATTGGATGGAATTACGCCGTCCACTATTTCCTTGCCGCCTTCAAAAGTATAGTTGCTGTGTAACTCGAAAATGATACTATTCTTTTCCTGCGTTTGCGAGCCGTACACCTGTATCTCGTAATTATCCTGTGCAGTTAATAAAAAGGGAGAGCATATACAGCAGATAAGCAGGCAAATGTTTCTCATGCATCAAAATTATTTACAAAAAATAAATGAATAGCAACAGTGCTTATGAATGCTGCGGTAAAAAAGAAATTACATTTTAGGAATATTGGCTTTTACTATCACACGCCCAGCAGCTGCAAAGTTTTTTCATCTTTCTTTCCATCAAAAAATTTATCAAGCACTTTCTCAAAAACTTTATCTGCATCCGGAACAAGCGAAAATAACGTCATGCTCGATTTCAATTTCAAATTGTCTGGGCTTCCAAAAACCTGTCGTGCATCATTTGTTTCAAGCGCTAAAGTTGCATTGGTTATTTCTATCAAACGCTTTCCTAAAACCGGGTGATCTAAATACGCTTTTGCTTCGTCCAAATCTTTTATTGAATAGTGTATTGAAGTGCTGGTATAACCCAATCCCATAGCCTGCGGAAATATATACCACATCCAGTGGCTTTCTTTTTTTCCGTTTTTTATTTCTGATAATGCAGTTGCGTAATCGTTTTTTTGTGCATCCAAAAATCTTTCGAGGTTATAGTCTTTTTGCATAATAAGGTTGTTTGTTCAATAACAGTAGTTGCAAAATTATTTAATTACACTTTTATACCTGCACTAATGTTTAATTGTATCTTTTCAATCGTGTGTTGTAAAATTATCTTTATTATTTTCGATGAAATCTTCTGCTAATTTTTATTATGCCTGTATATGAAAAGAAGAGACTTCATTCAGCTTTCAGCTTTTGCAGCAGCAGCCATTAGTCTTCCGCTTTTGCACTCCTGCAATGCTTCAACAACAGAGCTGTTAGCGCAACCGGTATTTCTTTCGCGTTTATTTGACGAGCATACGATCAAAGATGCAGGGAACGCATATTTAAAAAACGTTCCTGCAGAAAATAATAAACACAAACTGGAGCAATTACTTGCAGATAATAATAGCATTATTAATTCTAAAGATGAAAAAGAAATTCATAAATATCTTGATAAAAAAATACAACAGGAATTTGAGGCAGGTAATACGGTAATGGTAAAAGGATGGATACTGGCTGTTACTGAAGCAAGACAGTGTGCATTGTTTTCAATAATTAAAAATTGAATAACCACTTTAATAAATTTTATAAAATAATTTATGCATGTTGATGCAAGAGAACTGGAAAATAATTCTTTGATTGAAGGAGACATCTGTATTATTGGTGCTGGTGCTGCCGGTATAAGCATGGCGTTGGAATGGATGAACACGCCATACAAAGTGATTTTACTTGAAGGTGGTGGTTTTGAATATGACGAGAAAGTGCAGGAATTATATGCAGGAAAAGAAACAGGGCAACGTTATTTTCCTTTGAAGTCAATACGCTTACATTATTTTGGTGGAACCACAGGACACTGGGCGGGATGGTGTGCAGAGTTTGATGAAATTGATTTTAAAAAAAGAGACTGGATCCCGGGCAGCGGTTGGCCCATCACACTTGATGATGTAAAACCTTTTTATCCAAGAGCACAAAAATATGTTGAAGTTGGTCCGGATGATTTTACAACTACGCATTGGCAGCAAAAAGATCCAACGCTTAAACCATTTCCATTTGATGATAATAAAGTCTGGAGTAAGATGTGGCAGTTCAGTCCGCCCACACGATTCGGAACAAAATACAGGGACGCAATTGTAAATGCGCCGAACATTCATCTATACACTTACGCAAACGTTGTTGATATAACTGCTGATGAAAATGTATCGCACATAAAAGAAGTAACAGCAAAAAACTATGCAGGCAAGCAACATACAGTGCGTGCAAAATATTTTGTTCTTGCTTGCTGCTCCATTCAAAATGCAAGACTGCTTTTATCTTCAAACAAACAAGCGCCAAAAGGTTTGGGAAATGATTATGATCATGTGGGTCGCAACTTTATGGAGCATCTCGAAATAAAAACAGGAAGTATATGGCTTGCCGATCCTGCAGATGTAAAGTTGTACATGATGGATTTTGGTGTAACAAAAGCAAGAGCAGAGTTAGCCATCAGCCCAAAAATGCAGGAACAATATAAAATACTTAATGGCACAAGCTCATTGTCGCCGCTGGAGATTGCCGCAAATCAAAAAGCCTTTATTGAAGTGTGGACAGACCAGAAGGATGCAATGGATAAATCTTTAAAGAAACTTGATTCAAACACAAAGCCTCAACATATAAATATTCCGAAAGGCTTTAGAGCATTTCAATTATTTACGCGTATGGAACAGGCGCCTAATCCTGATTCGCGCATAACGCTCGATACTGAAACAGATTCCCTCGGAATGCCACGTGCAAAATTGAATTGGGTACTTACACCGCTTGAGAAAAATAGTTTGCGCATGATCAACACGATCATTGGTCAGGAAGTCGGCCGGGTTTCTATGGGGCGTGTAAAACTGTATGAATATTTACAGAGCGCTGAAGACGAAAGCTGGCCTTCTTTTACAGGCGGCGGCTGGCATCACATGGGCACAACGCGCATGAGCGATGATCCGAAGCAAGGTGTTGTTGATGCGCATTGTAAACTGCATAACATAAACAATCTGTATGTTGCGGGTGCGTCAAGTTATGTTACCGCAAGTGCGGTAAATCCTACACTTACATTAATATCATTAACCATTCGTTTGGCAGATCATTTAAAACAAAAAATAAAAAGTGCATAACCCGGCAGGAAGCAAACCACGCAATGTAACATGTGAAGGATGATGTTGTAATATAGTTAAAGAAACTTCTTACTTTCAGAATGCTTTTTCTTTCGATTTTAATAACAATTGTTAGTGCTTAACTTTGCGCATCTTTTTAATACCCACAGGAGTTAGTATGAACTTATTTGAATCGCAGTCAAAAGAATTTTCTCACAGACATATTGGACCGGATAAACAGGAAGCAGGCGAAATGCTGAAGGTTATCGGTGTAAATAGTTTGAACGAGTTGGTTGATAAAACCGTGCCTTCTTCTATTCGCATGAAAGGTGAATTGCAGTTGCCTGAAGCGATGAGCGAGCATGAATATCTTCAACACATTAAAAAT
>DASZUY010000164.1:0-4706 GCA_035547495.1 Parafilimonas sp.
CCAATCGTCCATGTTTTTCCATTCGGTTGATTACCCCATGCAGTTAGATCACCTGCCGCATTTACCACACCGCTGGTTACACCATTGCTTTGTAATAAACGTTTTGCCATCTCCGCCGCATAACCTTTTCCAATTCCGCCAAAACCAATGCGCATTCCTTTTTCTTTTAAGAAAACAGTGTGCTTATTTTCGTCCAGTATCACATTTTTATAATTGATGAGTTTCACCATTTGTTTTGCCGTGTGCGCATCAGGCAGCCTCGTCATGGTTGTATCAAAATTCCACAAACGCTTATCAACAGAACCATAAGTAATATCAAAAGCGCCTTGTGTCAGATGAGATATTTTTTTGCCGCGGTGTATCAAATCAAAAACTACTTTATCAACTTGTACAGGCGCAATGCCTGCATTCGCATTTATTAGATTGGTTTGACTGTCATCACTAAAAGTGGTAAGCAGTTTTTCTATACGGCGAATTTCTGCGATTGCTTCATCAATTCTTTCATTAGCCCACACTTCATCATCTGCAACAACGGAGATCTCAAACCGGTTGCCCATCAATTTCAGCACACGTTTAAATAAATAAAGTTGTGTTTGTATTGAATCAGTGATTAGCATCTGCAGCGGCTTTAACATCGTTCGTAAATTCTTCCGCAGTTCCCGACGGAAAGCCATTCCATTTTTTTATCACTTTTCCATTTGAATCTAATAAAAGTGTAAGCGGGAAAGCGCCGTCGCTATTATATTTATCAGCCAATGCATCATTTTGCTTTTGTTGTTCCCTGGAAAGCATATTCTTTTTCAAACGCGGGAAATCAGCATTCACTAAAACCAGGTTTTCATCAGCATATTTTGTAAAAACTTCGCTGTCGAAAATTTCTTTGCGCAAACGGATACATGGTCCGCACCAATCAGAACCGGAGAAATTTAAAAGAATGAATTTGTTTTCTGTTTTTGCTTCAGCTTTTGCTTTTTCAAAATCTGTTTGCCATGTTGTGCTTAGAAATAAAATTGATGAAAGCAAGACGGTAGTTAAAGTGTACATAGATTTCTGTTGTAAATAAACGCAACTTAAGATGCCGAATTGTTTTAAAAAGTGATGAGCGTCACATAATGCGGCTTTTTAATCTAATGTTATGAAAAATTGGTTGATTTTAACGAGTGATTAATAATGGCAACTTGTGATAAGTCACAGTCATTCTCCATTTGTTATCCATTCCGCAATACTATGACCAATAAATAACAGTGCCAGTATTCCCGCAACAACAATTATGATGACGTTGATTCTGCGCATACGCACAGCAATATGTAATACATGTTCAGCCTTATCGTACCGGAACCATAATATGCCTAATACGTTTATCAGCACAGCGATTGTTGGTATTAAAATTAGAACAAAGGTAAAAATGGCAACCCTTAACCACACAGGCATTACAGGTGTGTATTTTATAATCCATGACCAGGGTGGTAAGAAAACGTGAAATGCCGATTCAATAAAGCCTTCCAACAATATGAGAACCGGCAACAGTAATAACCATAAACTTATCCTGGCAGATTTTTTTGTATTGATGATCGTGAGTTTGAGATCTTGCCGGTGCTGTGCTGATTTTATTCCAGGCACTTCCATATTTTCAAGCTGCTCTTCGAGCGATGTAAATTTATGTTTACGCATACCCAATGTTTATAATATTTTTTTTAGTTTTTCAACGCCTCTCGAAAGCCAGGACTTTATTGTACCTTCTTTCTTATGCTTAATCACCGCTATTTCTTTAATTGTTTTTTGTTCGAAATACTTTAATACAATTACTTCCTGGTAATCTATTGGCAGCAATTTTATTTTCTGTTGAAGCAGGATAAACTCATCGTGTTTTTGCAGTTCTATTTCCAGTTGTTTTTTTTCTTCTTCATCAGATGCATTGTTTATTAATTGCAGGTCGTGTGCATTAATTGCAGCACTAAAATTTGCGGGCTTATATTTTTTGCTCCGATAATATTGCTGAATCTCGTTATTTGCTATCCGGTATAACCAAAACAAAACAGGAATGCCTCTGAATCTATATGAACTTATATTTAAAAAAGCTTTCAAAAAAACTTCAGATGTAATATCGCGACACAATTCATAATCTGCCAATCGATGAAAAACATAATTAAATACAGCAGGATAATGAATATCAAACAGAGTTCCGAATGCTGATGCATCAGTTTTAATAAGTTTGATTAAATATTCATCATTTGCCGTCACTAAAAGTTTTACTTATAATACAAAAAACATCCAAAGGTTGCAGTTTCGTCCGTATTTATTGCGTAATTGATTTGGTGATATGAAACTAATATAGTTTAAGTGTTGCACAATGGCATGATTATAGAAATCCTTTAAAAAACCCTATCAATGAGGCGAAATGTTCTTACCTGTGTAACAATAATTTTTCTGTTTTCAATTAATGTTTGTTCTGGGCAACAATCTTCTGGCATGTCTTCGATGCCGATGATGCCTGTAATGGCTGCAAGTAACGAGGCAACTAAAGACCAGCTTACATTTGCGGGAGCTGAAGGAGATTCTGTTGATAAATGCACAGACTGGTTATTGCAGCAAAAAGGTGTGGTAAGCGGGCAAACAAATGCAGGCGAATATAAAATCACTTATGTGTTTAGTCGCCCCGAAGGTTGGTACGAATTGAGTAATGACGTCCTCACCTGGCGTGAGCCTTCATCAAATGCCGATGCACATTTATGGTTGTTTGTGCAGGATGCTGCTGACCATAGAATTGTTCCTCCCTTATCCATAAAATATACACTTAAAAATGCGCAGGGAAATGTTTCGGATGAAAATGAAATTGCTTATGCATGGATGCCTTTAGTGAATGGCTATGGCACCAATGTAAAGCTCTCGGGCAATGGGAATTATACGTTGCGTCTTGATATAGCGCCGATGCCTTATCGCAGACACGACCCTTATAATGGAGACCGGTTTACGCATAACACAACAGCAGTCATTAATGTATCAGTTGATAAAAGTCAGTTCAGCAAACAACCTTTAAGCGAGTTGATGGAAGCGCATCAAAAGCTTGCAGAAAATGCAGGCAAGGCTTTTCACAACACATTAGAAGAGATGTATAAACAGGCGAATGATGGAGGAGATACAACAATTGGCGATTACACAATTGCTTTTGCTGTTGAATATGCGGAAGGTTACTGGCATTATGAAAACAGTAAGTTCCGTTACATGCAGGAGAATGATATGAGTGGAAAAACGAATGCACATGTGGAAGTTGCTGCACTTGACGCAAAGAGTGGAAGATTTTTAGATAACCTTGACGTAACAGCTACATTAAAATCTGAAGATGGAAAACAATCGGCACAAGAAATGAAATGTTTATGTGGCATCCATGGTTATATCATTACGGCGAAAATTGGCGCATACCGAAAGGCGGAACTTATATAATCGTTGCGAATATAAAACCGCCGGCTTACCGTCATTACGGTAAAACATTAGGTAATCAAATGAATAAACCTGTAAGTGTTGTATTTAATGATGTTCATATTAAATCAGGGCAAAAGTAGAAGTTATGAAACGAAGCGGAATTATACTTTTAATAGTGTCATTTTTTGTAATACAAAGATTATCTGCACAAGAACTATCTTACCAGGTTTATCAATTTGAGACACCATACCAGGGTCATATAGTTTTAAAATCTTTAGACACTTATATAAGCAATAGTGATTTGGCGAATGA
This sequence comes from Parafilimonas sp., assembly GCA_035547495.1. GTDB lineage: Bacteria > Bacteroidota > Bacteroidia > Chitinophagales > Chitinophagaceae > Parafilimonas. The sequence continues at coordinate 3,733 of DASZUY010000164.1, forward strand.
GCACTATGATAAAATTGTGAAAAATGAAAATTTGTGGGGCCATTCATTTGAAGCAGAGTTTGCAGTTTTAGATCATTTAGAGCTTGACGCTTATGCGGATTTTGCAACACCCCAAGATGGCAATTTTAGTTTTGCACAAACACATTTTTCTGCGTTATACAGAGTTGGAGAACGCTTCGACAATTTTGTAAACATTGCATTTTATGGTGAATATTATATTCCGCGAAAATCCTATTCAACTTCACAGGAAGCTGAATTCAGACTGGTTTTAGATAAAGATTTGGAAGACTTTAGAATTGTCGCCAATCCCAACATCAGCAAATACACAACAGGTGATGAAGACAAGAAGTTACATGCGGGTTTAGATGCGGCTATTTATTATCGAAGAATTTTTGCCATACAACCGGGCGTTGAATATTATGCAAATTACAGTGAACATACCGGTGTGATTTTTCCGACGATTGTTCTCAATCTTACGCCATCTATTTCCTGGAATATCGGTGCAGGTTTTGGATTGACTAACCAAAGTGATAATTTAATTTTCAAAAGCAATCTTGCATTCGATATACAAGCTATCCGTCCATCAAAACTTTTTAGAAAGCCATATCATCCAGTGCAATAATTATAGTAACATATAATCAAATCTATTCAGGCATCTAAGACCAAGGTTTGTGTAGGTACTTTCTGCTTCAAAGATTTAATCCAAACAGATATCCTACTATAGAGGGAATATTCCATATTCCTGACCGGTGCAAGTAGAGTCACCAAAAGGGGTAAAATACCGCCGCAAGTAAATGCCGCACCTGAAGCAATTGCAGCCTGAATAGGGTTAGCCTTACTCATTTCATTAATACCAAGTTCATCTCTTACATGTGCGGCTAAAGCGTCTGCTTCAGATAGTTCTTTTGCAACCTGAATAGCGGTTTCTTTTTTTAGTCCTCGTTTTTCATAAATCTCAGATGAAGCGGAAACCG
>DASZUY010000165.1:0-2061 GCA_035547495.1 Parafilimonas sp.
TTTTCAACAGTGGCGCTCGTCATTATTTCAATGCCCTGTTTTTTATATTGCTTTTCCAGCTCTTTAGAAATTTCTTCATCTTCAACGGGAACAATTCTCGGCATAAATTCTACGATGGTAACTTTTGTTCCCATGCTGTTATAAAAATAGGCGAACTCAGAACCAATAGCACCGCTGCCAACAACAATCATACTTTTTGGGTGCTGCGGTAAAATCATTGCTTCGCGATAACCAATAATTTTTTTACCGTCTTGTTTAAGATTCGGCAATTCGCGGCTTCTTCCACCTGTTGCAATAATGATATATTTTGCTTCAACAGTTTGTTTGTTATTATCACTGCCTGTAACTTCTATTTTTCCTTTTGAAATAATTTTTGCGTTACCCATTATCACATCTATCTTATTCTTGCGCATTAAAAATGCAACGCCTTTACTCATCTTATCGGCAACACCGCGACTGCGTTTTATCACTGCACCAAAATCCTGTTTTCCATCAGCAACTGATAAACCATAGTTGCCTGCATGTTTTATATTTTCATAAACCTGAGCAGATTTTAATAATGCTTTTGTTGGAATGCAACCCCAGTTCAAACAAATTCCGCCCAATAATTCTCTTTCTATGATTGCTGTTTTAAAACCTAATTGAGATGCGCGGATTGCTGCAGGATAACCGCCCGGTCCGCTTCCGATAACAATAACATCGTATGCCATAATTTATTTAAAATTTAAAATTTCAAAATGAATATTGCGAGTGCGAAAATACTTTGTAAAAATTAATTACTGAATTGTTATATAAACCTTCCATAAACAAAAAACCGTACAACAGTACGGCTTTATTATTAAAATTTAATTTCTTCTTCATGCGCATCAAAAAAATGAAACTCGGTAAAATAATAATCTGAGTTTGGTTTTACTTTTATTTTGGTTTTGTACTTACGATTCCACTTCCAAGCTAAAGAAAATATACCTTTAGTAAGATGCGAGTAAACAATTGGGTGAACAAAAATGGTAAGATTTTTATGTTTATGAGTGATGAGATAATTTAACCTGTTTTCAATTTCGTCGGTTAGTAATAAAGTAGAAGTAACTTTTCCAGTTCCATTACAGCAAGGGCAAACCTCTGAAGTATTAATGTTTACTTCAGGACGCATACGCTGCCGCGTAATTTGCATCAATCCAAATTTTGAAATCGGTAACACGGCATGCTTTGCCCTGTCCGTTTTCATAAAACCATCCATCGCTTCCTGCAACTTGCGTTTGTTATCAGGCAACTTCATATCAATAAAATCAACCACGATAATTCCGCCAATATCACGCAGTCTTAACTGTCTTGCAATTTCTTCACCTGCTTCAAGATTGGTTGCCAGTGCATTTTCTTCCTGGTTATTGCTTACACTTTTGTAACCACTGTTTACATCAATTACATGCAACGCTTCAGTGTGCTCAATAATTAAATAAGCACCGCTGGGAAGATTGACCGTTTTTCCAAAGGTTGCTTTTACTTGTTTGGTAATTCCAAATTGATCGAAGATGGGTGCACCATTTACATGATAAGAAACAATCTCTGCTTTTTCGGGTGCGATTTTTTGGATATAAGAACGGGTATCGTTATAAATATTTCTATCATTAATTACAACCCGATTAAAATCTTCATTTAATAAATCGCGAAGAATACTGGTAGTTTTATCCTGCTCGCTTAAAATTTTTGCAGGCGCTTTTACATTCTTTAAATTTCTTTGAATGTTTCGCCAGGTTTCAATCAATTGCGCTAAATCATCATGCAACTCTGCTGAATTTTTTCCTTCTGCTGCAGTGCGAACAATTACGCCAAAATTTTTTGGCTTGATTGATTCTACAATTTTTTGCAGGCGCTTTCTTTCATCTGCACTATGAATTTTTTTCGATACCGCAATTACATCGTTAAAAGGCGTTATTACAATAAATCTTCCCGGTAAAGAAATTTCGCAGCTTAATCTTGGTCCTTTTGCAGCAATCGGCTCTTTTAAAATCTGGACAAGAATTTCAGGTTTACCTTTTATTACTTCATTTATTTTTCCTGTCT
>DASZUY010000166.1:0-2126 GCA_035547495.1 Parafilimonas sp.
TAATGCGTTTACCCAGGCGCCATCCGTTAGTTGCGTAAAAATAGCCTGCCCGCTAAACCATGTTTGAATAACATGACTGTTTTTTTTCAATACAATAAAGTCCTGGGCTGTACAAATTTTGGATGATAGCAGTATAATAAGAAGCAGTTTGCAACACTTCATTTTTAAAAATACAAAGCAGTGTGGTAAGAGCTTGTTAAACCTGTGGTGATGGTACAGAACGCATAAAAATTGTAACTGCGATTACAATACCAAACAAAATAAGCACAACGCCTGAAATACGATTAATAATATGAATATTATGCGGCGTAAGTTTATTCCTGATTTTATTTGCAAGCAAAACCTTTGAAAAATCCGCTGAGAGATTAAACAGCAGCGCAGTTAAAAAAACAATTAAACGATATTGTTCCGGATGCGCCACCATTTTTGAATCTGCAGTTATGGTTGCGGTTGCTGCAAACCAAAAAAGCAACGTGCCCGGATTTAGGGCATTCATAAAAAAACCGGAAAATAAAATGCCGGCAATATCACGCTTTCGCAGATTAGCTATTAACAGTATACCGTTGTCAGCAGCTGGTACCTTGCGAAAGAAAAAATTATAAATGCCTAATGCAATTAATAAGCTACTGCCGGCGATGCCGATAATTAATTCGTGCTCCAGCACCACGTTAAAAATTTCTGTAAACATGTTGCAGATAAAAACCAAAATAAAATCGCTGATAAATACACCTAATGCAAAAGCATAGCCACCACGATGACCGTTATTTAAACTTTGTTTCAGAATAGAAAAAATAACAGGCCCTACAGAAATGCCTAACAAAATACCTAATACCAAGCCTTTAAGAATTGCTTCAATCATTCGCGGTAGGATTATTCGTTAGAGCTGGCAAAATACTGAAATATTAATTTAAGCATTGCTTAATTCAACTTATTGCGAACTTAAAATTTTATTAAGAAAGCAACTATGATGATAATAAGATCTTCAATAAATAAATTATTATTGATTATTCTTCAAATTTTTTGAACAACGATGTTGCTGTATGACCGCCAAAACCAAAAGTATTATTCATTGCATATTTAATATTCTGCGATACTGTTTCACCTAAAACAACTTTTAAATGCTTCGGAAAATTTTCATCTAAATTTTTTGTATTGATAGTTGGCGGAACTAAGCCATGTTGTAAAGCAAGAATGCAAACCACTGCTTCTACAGCACCTGTGCCACCAAGCAAATGGCCGGTCATAGATTTTGATGCACTTATTAAAAGCTTTTTATCATCTTTAAAAACACGCTCAATAGCGTGAGCTTCACTTAAATCGCCCTGGTAAGTTGAAGTTGCGTGTGCATTTATATAATCAATATCGCCCGGTTGAAGTTGTGCTTCTTTCAAAGCTTTTATCATTCCAAGATAAGCGCCGTGTCCATCCGGAGGTGTTCCTGTTAAGTGATATGCGTCGGCCGCTAAACTGCCTGCAACCATTTCAGCATAAATTATTGCATTGCGATTTTTTGCGTGTTCGTATTCTTCTAAAATAACTGCACCTGCACCTTCGCCTAAAACAAAACCATCGCGGTCTTTATCGAAGGGTCTCGAAGCACCGGCAGGATCGTCATTTCGTTTCGATAATGCCTGCGCTGCATTAAAACCACCAATACTTGAAGGTGTGATGGGCGCTTCTGAACCACCGGCAACCATCATAATTGCTTTGCCTGCACGTATGGTATCAAACGCATTAATAATTGCATTGTTTGATGAAGCGCATGCTGAAACAGGACAATAATTCGGTCCATATAATTTATAGCGAATTGAAATGATGCCTGCAGCGATATCTTCAATTTTTTTAGGAACAAAAAAAGGTGAGAACCGTGGCGTGCCATCACCCAATGCAAACTCACTAACCTGCTCTTCAAAAGTGCTAATGCCTCCATTGCCTGATGCCCATATAACGCCGATATCGCTTCTTTCTTCTTCAGAAAAAGAAGCAAAATTTATTTTACCATTTGTGATTGCTTCATCAACAGCAGCAACTGCATATTGAGAAAACAAATCATACTTGCGCAACTCTTTCTTATCAAAATACTTTTCACCATTGAAGTTTTTTACTTCGCAGGCGAATCTTGTTTT
>DASZUY010000167.1:0-7724 GCA_035547495.1 Parafilimonas sp.
AATCTATGCCCTATATAAAAAACGGTTTGATTTTGCAATTAGGCGGCGGCGGATATTTATTGCTAAACATTATAAATACTTTAAGCGATAATGAACCTGTTTTAGGCAGCAAGAATATTTCTCATGTTGGAATTGCCGCGGCTGTACTTGCTGCCGGCACCATTATACATCTAACACACAAATCAAATTATATTGTTGGTAAAAAATACCATGTAGAATATATCTCTTCAAAACCATCTTCATAGTATTTTCGGCTTGTGATAAACGAAAAGCCATCATTGTTTAAAAGAATATTTCGTCGCTTACTTAAAATAATTGTTTACGGATTTATTTTATCGCTGATATATTTAATTATATGCAGGTGGGCAATGCCGCCAATAACATTAACTCAACTTGGAAGCTGGATCACCGGTTATGGTTTACATCGCGATTATGTTTCGTGGGATGATATTTCTTCCAATGCAAAACTTGCAGCGATTTGTGGAGAAGATCAATTGTTTGCTGTACACAATGGTTTCGACTGGAAAGCAATTGATAAAAGTTTGAACGGCGATTCTAAAAGACCTGCTGGCGCTGCGGCAAGTACAATTAGCCAGCAAACAGCAAAGAATGTTTTTTTATTTCAGGGGGAAGGTATACTGCGTTATATAAGAAAGCCGTTAGAAGCTGTTTATACAAAACTGATAGAATGGATTTGGGGCAAGCAACGTATTCTTGAAGTTTATCTTAATACAGTAGAAATGGGCAAAGGTGTTTTTGGTATTGAAGCGGCATCACAAAAATATTTTCATAAGCCTGCAAAAAATCTTTCACGAGATGAAGCAGCTTTAATTATTGCTTGTTTACCTAATCCAAAAGTTTTTACGGTGAAGCCAGAAAGTCGTTTTGTTGCATGGAAAAGCAAATGGATATTACGGCAGATGAATAATGTAGCGGGCGATAAACATGTGCAGGAATTGATCTATAAAAAATAGCTGATATTTCACAGCATATAGTTCATTGTAACTTTGAATACTTAACTATAAACAGTTAACCATGAATTATTAACCATTAACTATGATCCATTCTAAACTTCCTGATACAGGCACTACTATATTTACCGTAATGAGCCAATTGGCTACAGAATACAATGCTATAAATCTTGGTCAGGGTTTTCCCGATTTTATGATGAGCCGCGAATTAATTGATCTTGTAAATAATGCAATGCTGAATGGCTACAATCAATACGTGCACATGAATGGTTTGTTTTTGCTGCGCGAAAATCTTGCATCAAAAGTTGCGAAACTTTATAATAGTAACATCAACCCTGAAACACAAATTACGGTTACACCCGGGGGGACTTATGCAATTTATACAGCGCTTACCAGCATCTTGCAAAAAGATGATGAGGTAATTGTTTTTGAACCTGCTTATGACAGTTACATCCCAAACATAATTATTAATAATGCAAAACCTGTGTTGGTTCAACTTCAATATCCTGATTACAGTATTCCATGGGATGAAGTAAAAACTAAAATAACAAACAAAACAAAAGCGATCATTATAAATTCACCACATAACCCAACGGGTGCTGTTATTAGTGAAGAAGATATTTATCAACTAAAAGAGATCATCAACAACAATAAAAATATTTTTATTATAAGTGATGAAGTGTATGAGCATTTAATCTTTGATGGACTTACGCATTTAAGCATGTTGCGCTATGACGATTTAATGAAAAAAACGTTTGCTTGTTTTTCATTCGGCAAAACATATAACTGCACAGGCTGGAAAATAGGTTATTGCATTTCCTCGCCGGCATTAATGAAAGAGTTTAGAAAAGTGCACCAGTTCAATTGTTTTTCGTGCAACAGTTTTGTGCAATATGCGCTGGCAGAATTTTTAGAAAATGAAGACGCATATCTTTCGCTTGGCAAATACATTCAGCATAAAAGAGATTATTTTCAAAACCTGATGCAGCAAACAAAGTTTAAACCCATTCCTTCGCATGGCAGTTATTTTCAATGTTACAGTTATAAAAATTTCAGTAATGAAAATGATGCAGAACTTGCTATTCGTTTAACAAAAGAAGTTGGCGTTACAACTGTTCCGCTCAGCAGTTTTTATCAATCCGGAAAAGATGATAAAGTATTACGGTTCTGTTTTGCAAAAAAAGAAGAAACGCTTCGGCTCGCAGCCGAAAGATTAAGTGTTTTGTAATAAACACAAAATATCAAATCGCATTTTTTTAATTTACTCACAAGTCTTTAAAAATATTTCACATCTCTTTACGTTGTTATCCTTTTGTATTATTGAAATTTGCAAAAGAAAAATTTAAATTTTCCTCAACAAATCAATGCCGGTTTACAATCAATCCCGAAGCAGGATTATCCAGATAATTTTTATACTGATCTTTTTGGTAATAGTTGGTCAGTTATTAAACCTCCAGATATTTTCAACTGAATATAAACTGCAGGCAGAAAATAATGCGATATACAGAAAGGTTGTTTATCCGGATCGCGGAATTATTTACGATCGTCATGGCAAAGCCATTTTAGAAAATACAATTATGTATGATCTTATGGTTACGCCTTCAGAAATTAAAGGTGTAGATACAAATGCATTGTGCAATATTTTAAGTATTGATACTGCCGAATTCAGAAAACGCATCATCACCGCCATCATAAGAAATTCACGTTATAAGCCAAGTGTTTTTGAGCCGCTCATTAGCGACACTTCGTTTGCACGATTAAATGAAAGCATGTATAAATTTCCGGGGTTCACCATCACGGAAAGACCTGTACGTGCTTACCCGTTTCACAGCGCAGCAAATGTGTTGGGCTATTTGGGAGAAGTAGACTCAAATTTTTTAAAAAGACATGCAGGCGAAGGTTATGAGCCTGGCGATTACGCTGGCATGACAGGTTTGGAACGCAGTTATGAAAAAGTGCTGATGGGTGAGCGTGGCGTAAAAAGATATATTCGTGATAATAAAAACAGGATTCAGGGTTCATACGATAACGGCATGTACGACACTTCTGCAATTGCCGGGAGAAATTTATACACCAGCATAGATGAAGATCTTCAATTACTCGCAGAAAAATTATTACAGCATAAAATAGGAAGTGTAGTTGCCATCAATCCTAAAACCGGCGGCATATTGGCAATGGCAACTTCGCCGTCATATGATCCAACAATGTTAACAGGTGCACAACGCCGAAGAAACTTTGGAAAATTAATTTTAGATACAGCGCGTCCGTTATTAAATCGTGCTATTAAAGGTCAATATCCGCCGGGCTCAACATACAAACCATTAAGCGCTTTGATTGCTTTGGATGAAGGCATCATTACACCATCTTATGGTTATCCTTGCGCCGGTGCATATTATGCCTGCGGCAGACCTGTTAAGTGTACAGAGCATATTCCCGGTCACTCAAAAGATTTACGTACTGCCATTGCCTATTCATGCAACTCTTATTTTAGCAATGTATTTAGATTGATTATTGATAACCCGCAATATCATAACCCGCGGCTTGGTTATCTTGAATGGAAACATTACATGAATGCTTTTGGTTATGGAATTGATTTGAATGCTGATTTACCCGGTGAAGATGATGGCAACATTCCTGATACATCAGGATACAACAAAGATTTTGGCGGTCCACACTGGAACAGTTGCAATATTGTTACGTTAGGAATTGGGCAGGACAGAATGCTTGCTACGCCTTTGCAAATGGCAAATGCAATGTGCATTATTGCAAACAAAGGATATTATTATACGCCGCATTTTGTTGACAGCATAGAAAATGAAACGCCCGCAGATTCTGTTTTTGTTGGAAAATACAGGGTAAAGCATAAACCACTTGAGCATATTTCTGATACTTCTTTTAGTATTGTTCAGTTAGGTATGCATGATGTTTCTGTTTTTGGAACAGCGCATGCTGCGGCTATTCCGGGTATTGATATTTGCGCTAAAACAGGTACAGCGCAAAATCCGCATGGTAAAGATCACTCATTGTTTGTTGCATTCGCACCAATGCAAAACCCAAAAATTGCAATATGTGTGGTGATTGAAAATGCAGGCTTTGGCGCTACATGGGCGGCACCCATCGCATCTTTATTAATGGAAAAATATTTAAAGGATTCTATTTCTGCAGACCGCCAGCCAATGCTTGACAGGATAGCTAATGCAGACTTGATTCCTTCGGCTATTAAACATTGGTACTTCGCACAAGACTCAATAAAATTATTGAAGCAAAGCCAAAAAATAAACGCAGATACTGCGCCTGTGTTTCAAAACAATTTAGAGGTAACAAAGCCGGTAACTTTCGATCCGGAAGCAGAGCCTAACAGAAGAGATAGCGATTCAAGTTCAAATAACAACAAGAAAGATTCAATAAAATATAAACAGGAATTGGAAAAATCAGAAAAGAAATATAATCCAAAACCTAAACAAAAATGAGCGGTTATTCAAGATCGGCATCAAAAAATATAGACTGGCTATTGGTTTGGTTATATGCCTTGCTTGTTTGCATTGGTGTGCTTTGCATTTTTATGGTTGAATATAATCCTGCAAATTTTTCTGTTGCTTCATTCTTTAACGGCAATACAAATTACAGCAAACAAATTTTGTTTGCAGGCATGTGCATTGTAGTTGCCACTTTTATTATTTTAAGTGATAGTAAGCTTTACCCTGCATTCGCTAACCTGTTATATGTTTTTGGAATAATTCTTATGCTGTCCGTTTTTGTAATTGGAAAAAACATCAACGGCTCAAAAAGTTGGATACCGTTAGGCGGCGGTTTTAATTTACAACCTGCAGAGCTCTGTAAAATTTTTGCAGCGCTTGCGCTTGCAAAATATTTATCACAATTAAATATGGATTTTACGAAACTGCAGTCACAATTTATTGCTGCAGTATTGGCCATGTTGCCTGCATTAATTTCTATTTTACAAAATGAAACCGGTCTTGCGCTGGTATACATGAGTTTTTTTATTGTGATGTATCGCGAAGGTTTGCCGGGAATTATTTTAATAGTAGGATTTTCTTTTGGTGCATTGGTTGTTGCAACATTATTAGTTGAGAAAAATACACTTGCGGTTATTCTAACATTAATTGCAGCGTTGATCGTTTTCATTTTTCGCAGGCAAATTTTTGCACGCAAACGCTGGAATATTTTAGTAATGATTATTTCAATCTGGTTTGTTTGCGTCGGTATTCAGCGTTTTGCCGTTCCTTATCTTTTTAATGATGTGTTTGAGTGTTATCAAAGTCAGCGCATTTATAGCGCCGTAGGTAAAGATTACGATTGCAGTCAAAACAAACACGCAATGGAAACAGAATCAGCAGGCAAAACTGCTGTAAAACCAGATGATTATAATGTGCGTCAAAGTAAAATCGCAATTGGTTCGGGTGGATTTTTAGGTCAGGGTTTTTTAAAGGGCACGCAAACACGCGGCAAGTACGTTCCTGAACAACACACCGATTTTATTTTTACTTCTTTGAGTGAAGCGTTTGGTTTTGTTGGTTCATTTTTATTCTTAGGAATTTATTTTTTAATGCTCTTTCGAATCGTACAAATTGCAGAACGGCAACGAAGCACTTTTAGCCGCGTGTATGCGTACAGTGTTGCAAGTATTTTATTTTTTCATATCGCGGTTAATGTTTGCATGACCGTTGGGCTTTGTCCTGTGATTGGTATTCCGCTTCCATTGGTAAGTTATGGCGGGTCTTCACTGCTCACTTTTACCATTCTTATTTTTATTTTGATTCGATTGGATGCGGACAGATCAATGGTGTTGCGATAATTAGGTTCTAAATAAATCAGCAGCAATTCCATCAGCAAATAATTTTCCTTTATCTGTAAGAATTAAAAAGTCATTTTCATTTTTCATTAATGAATGCTGAATAAATTTTTGTGCATCAGTAAAAATTCCTGCGCTTGTTTTTTCGCAATACAAATCTTTTATTTGTTGTAACGACAAGCCTTCTATGGTGCGCAAACTTGTCATTATATATTCATTTATTTTTTGGGTTGATGAAAGCGTTTCCTTTTCAAAAGGCAAAATATTTTCATCAATACTTTTTATGTATAACGCATTGTTTGCAACATTCCATTGTCTTGAATCACCATTGTAAGAATGCGCCGACGGACCTAACCCAAGATAAGGTTTACCTTGCCAGTAGCTGCTGTTATGTTTACTTCTAAAACCAGACTTTGCAAAATTTGAAATCTCATAGTGTTCATAGCCTGCATTATTTAATTGCTGAATAAGCATTTCAAAATGACGGCTCTGTTTTTCTGCATCTACATTTTGTTTTTTATGCTGATGAATCATTTTATGTAAAGCCGTATTTGTTTCAACCGTTAATGCATAACAGGAGAGATGCGGAATATTTAATTGCAAAGTTTTTTCAATATTGCGCAGCCAATTTTCATCAGTTAAAGTTGGCGTTCCATAAATCAAATCGATTGTGATATTATCAAACCCAAATTCTTTTGCCAACAAAATGCTTTTATATGCCTGCTCTGCATTGTGCGCTCTGTTCATCCATTTTAAATCATCATCAAAAAAACTTTGCACACCAATGCTCAAGCGATTAATTCCGGCTTGCTTCCATTGCAATAATTTTTCTTTTGAAATATCATCAGGGTTCGCCTCTAAAGTTATTTCCACATCTGCATCAATCTTAAATAAAGAACACAGTTTATCAATTATCAATTTTAAATTTTCAATTTGCAGTAAGGAAGGCGTTCCTCCGCCAAAATAAATTGTTGCAATATCATCGTGCAAATAATCGTTTCTCAAACTTGCTTCTTTGCAAATGGCATTTACCATTTCCTGCATTGCGTTTTGCGAAGTTGAAAAATGAAAATTGCAGTAATAGCAGGCTTTTTTGCAAAATGGAATATGTATGTAAATGCCTGCCATTGTAATAAAGTTTGTAATCTTGTTTGGATTGAAATAAATGGCAAAATTAAATGAACATACAGCTTATGCAATTCTCATTTTTATATTTTGCTTTTTATTTATTGAAGGTAATGCGCAACATAATTGCAGGTTAATTGTTCATCCTGTTTCAAATGATTCTTCTGGAATTATTAGCTTAAATCTTCAATCGGTTTTTAATGATAAAACTACCTGTCTGCAATATGTAAACCGTTTGCCGTTGTTGCTTGCAATTAAAGGTTTTATTACGACTTCTGTTGATTCTGTTTGGGAAGATTCTTTTTCTGTATCAACGAAACTTTTCATCGGTAAAAAATACGAATGGCAAAAGCTTTCGATAAATGACTCTAATAAAATTTTGCTTTCTTCTCTTGGCTATAACACGGATAATTTCATTAAACAAAATTTTTCTACTGCAAAGCTTGAACAGTTATATAACGATGTAATAAATTATTACAGCAACAATGGTTATCCTTTTTCAACCATTTATCTTGATAGCATTTCTATAAACGATAATAAAATTTCAGCACATCTTAATATTAATCCAGGTGTGTTGTATCACATAAATTCGATAGTTGTCGAAGGCAATGTGCGTTTATCAAAATTTTTTCTGGAGCGTTATATTCAAATTCATGAACACGATATTTATAGTGAAGCAAAGTTGAATACAATTAATCAGCGTTTATCGTTACTTACATACATACAACAATCGCAACCCTGGCAAATTGAAATGCTGAACACCGGCGCAGTTTTGCATTTATATCTTCAGCCAACAAAAAATAATAGCATAGATA
>DASZUY010000168.1:0-13018 GCA_035547495.1 Parafilimonas sp.
AGAATTGTAAAAACTGTTTTTTTCATATCGTATTTTATCCTGAAAATATTATTTAAGACTGGTTCGAAAAAATTATATTTTCAAAAAATCATTAGCGGCAATTTGTATCTTCATTTCATACAACAATAACAAAATGCACTATAGCGAAAATTATCCCGAACTCATTTTGCTTTTTGTTATACCCATCATTATTCTTATTATCTGGAGAAGAAACAGGCGAAGACGCTAAAAAATTTAAACTGTTTGGAACTGCCCTCCTGTAGAAACAGGAAGGCAAACCAAAACTAACTGCTTGTTATATTTAAGTTGATGAAGTAATAATTTGTCGCGGAGAAATAATTCGTGGAAACAATCTTACTTGATTCTTATTTCGGATTTCCTATTTCTTATTTCGTGCTTCTCTCCACATTTCATTAAAGGTCTTCTGGCTAAAATCAAGGTCGGCTCTGTGTTTTGTCCATCCTTTAAATAAAGAATTGACGATTTTATTTTTGATATTTCCGTTACTTATGTTCATCATGCTGCGATGTAAACTTGCCTGTTTCCAAACTTTCCATGCCACACGTTCTGATACAGAACTGTCACCTTCACTCACCGCTTCATAACGATTCTCCAATAACAATTCATGAAGATTAATTCTCACCGGGCAAACCTCTGTGCAATTACCACACAACGACGATGCATAACTTAAATGCTTATACGCTTTTAAATTTTTTAAATGTGGCGTGATCACACTTCCAATCGGTCCGCTGTACGTTGTGTTGTAACTATGACCGCCAATATTTTTATAAACAGGACAAGCGTTTAAACACGCACCACAACGAATACAATATAATGCTTCACGTGCTTTTGCATTCGAAAGCAAATTGGTTCTTCCGTTATCAAGTAAAACAACATACATTTCTTCTGGTCCGTCAACTTCATTTTTTTGTTTAGGTCCGGATATAATGGTGTTATAAACAGTAAGTCGTTGTCCCGTTCCAAACGTTGCCAGCAAAGGCAAAAACAAACTCAAATCTTTTAACGATGGAATTATTTTTTCAATGCCCGTAATCACAATATGTGTTTTAGGAAAAGCCGAACTTAATCTTCCGTTGCCTTCATTCTCCGTTACAGAAATGGAACCTGTATTAGCAATCATAAAATTAGCGCCTGTTATTCCAACCTCTGCCTGCACATATTTTTCGCGCAACTTTTCTCTTGCCACCAGCGTCAATTGCTGCGGCGACAAACCATTCGGTACACCTAATTTTTCTGCAAACAATTTTGCAACATCTTCTTTGCTTTTGTGCATTGCCGGCGTTACAATATGATAGGGCGGCTCATTATCCAACTGCTGAATATATTCACCCAAATCTGTTTCAACACTTTCAATTCCCTGCGCCTCCAGAAATTTATTTAAATGAATTTCTTCCGTAACCATGCTCTTGCTCTTCACCAGCGTTTTGCAATTTTTTGCTTTGCAAATTTTCCCAATTTCATTAAGCGCTTCCTCCGCCGTTTGAGCCCAAATAACTTTTGCACCACGCGCCGAAATATTTTTCTCAAACTGTTCCAGCATTACATCCAAATGTTCAATCGCATTCCACTTTGTATTTTTTGCAAGCTCACGCGCAGCCATTAAATCATCAAACTGCGCTTTACCCGTAGGCACAACAGCATTGTATCGGTCTATATTAAAATTTATTTTGCGGCGATGCTCCATGTCCGCAGCCTTCACCGTGCTTTTTGCTATGAATGTTGATGCTGTGTTGCTCATAACTTTTCTAATTCCTTACTTCAAATTTATTATTACTAATTTTTATTTGGGGCTCTCATCGTTTGTACTTTATTCAACTGCAGTTCCGGCTTTACGCTATTACTCCGCCACAAAGCCATCGCACAAAATCTTCAGCGGGGTAATCGCTGCAATCCGGCAGCCGCTCATCTGTTGAACATAATTCAGCAGACTTCCTTATTTGAACTTTTTACTTCATTTAAAATTGATGCAAAATCATTTGTATCATAGCCATCTCGTTCATCAATTTTGTATACAATTTTATCATTTTTAATTATGCTTAGTTCAAAATATTTATGACCTCTGTTGGCAACCTTTTTACTAATCTTTGCATCAATACTGCTTAATGTATAAATTATTTTATTTCGTTTCAACCACTGATAGTAAATCAGCAGTATGTTTTTATCCTTGATAATAACTTTATAAGTAAACTTTTTTGAAATAAATATTAATGTAAGTGCAACAAATAAAAATAAGTATATCAAAAGATTGCCTTTTGTAAAAAAATAAATTATAAGTAGTGCAAAAAACACGATGATTAGAATTCTTAATAAATAAGACTTGTAGTTATTAGAACTTTCTAATTCCATTATTAATAGTTAATTCATCTGCTTTCCGCATACTTCGCCGTTGCCTCCAACGTGTTATAAAACTCTTCACCATATTTGCGAATGATGGCTTCCTTCAAAAAAACATACACCGGAACTTTTAATTGCTTACCCAACTTGCATGCAGCCCTGCACAGATCTTCCCGCGGTTCGTAATTCAAATATTCAAGATCAGGATCTTCTTTGCTTTTGTTTACACGAATAGGAAACAAATGACAACTCACCGGTTTTTTCCATTTTATTTTCCCTTCGTTGTATGCTTTTTCAATGCCGCATTTAATAATGCCTTGTTCATCCCGGTAACCATACGCACACATTTCACCTTTTATAGTTGGCGTAACCCAGCCAAACTCTTTATCATATAAATACTTGCCCTGCTTTTCTATTGATCTGATTCCCGCTTCGGTTAAATAAGGTTTTACGGCTTCGTAGTTATGAATCAATTCATCCAGTTCATTTAATGCAAGCGGTGCACCGGCATCACCATCTTCACAACAACCACCTTTACATTTATTCAGATCGCAAACGAATTGCTTTTGCACAATTTCATCGCTCACTAATTTGTTATCTATCGCAATCATGATTGCAAAGTAAAAAGTAAATATTCAAAAAAGGAAAGTGAAAGGTTTATAAGTTTATTTCAATGCAGAGTTGTG
Organism: Parafilimonas sp.; assembly: GCA_035547495.1. Classification (GTDB taxonomy): domain Bacteria; phylum Bacteroidota; class Bacteroidia; order Chitinophagales; family Chitinophagaceae; genus Parafilimonas. The sequence goes on from DASZUY010000168.1 coordinate 3,042, forward strand.
TAACAAATATTTGCAAGAGGATTATCGTCTTCCCGCGACATGTTCCGATCCTTCGGGAAGGCGGGAATCTATTAGTTGATCTTGCAATTATCTAAAGCAGAAGAACGGTTTATTAAACCGTTCTTCTTTAGTTGCCCATCGTTATACTCATTCCGTAGCTAAAAACATTCAGGTTCTATTTCATAACAATCATAGCTGCTTATCATTTACTCATACAAATCCATATAAAATAAACTATGGCATTAATACATTTGGTATTACATGCACCACGCCGTTTGTGCAAAGAATATTACCGGGATTTATATAACTGAAGCCCCAGTTATTATTACCTTTTACATATCCTGCAGGATAGCCGGTAACAGTAGTGATTTTATTGTTAGGTGCATCTGCTAGTGTTGTGTGTTCATCAAAAAATCCGAGATCAAAACCAAAATATCTTCTTGCCAAAACATGATATTTTAAAATGTTTGCCAGTGTTGCAATTTGCGTTGCATCGGTAATAGCATTAATATTATCAGCATTATTAAACGGAGCAGGCAGTTTTGCAAACGCTTCATTCGTTGGGGCAAATACGGTGTAATCTCCGGTTCCTGCAAAAACATCAGCAAGATTTGTTTTTACCAATGCTGCAACCAATGTACTTAAGTCGGCATTGGCAATAGCAGTAGATGCAATGGTAGCCGTAGGAAAAGCAAGTACATTACTTATTACATGTATAATACCATTGTTTGCATTAATGTTAGGCAGCAGTACAACGCTGGTTCCATTTATACCCACCACGCCATATGCTTTAGAAAAATAAAGCGTGTTATCGTTTCCGGCAACCTGGGGTTTTAATGTTTCTGCACTGCTTCGTCCTTTTGTAATATCCTGTGATGAAACTTCACTCCCCAAAACATGGTATAACAGAATCGATTTAAGCGTGGCAATTTGTGCGGCATCCGTTATGTGTGAAATATTGTTTGCGTTGTTAAAAGGTGCAGGCAACTGCGCAAATGCATAATCTGTTGGCGCAAACACGGTGAGCGTTGAAGAAGGATCTTTCAACACTGCACTGAGACCTGTTACATTAACCGCTGCAGTTAACGACTTAAATATCGGCAAGTGCGAAGCAATCGTGTAAATTGAATAATTAAGTTTTACGGCGTTAAGCGATGCAGTTTGTGCACTTGCCGCATTAAAACCTGCTTTAACAAGTTGCTTGTTAATTTCAGCTGCCTGGGTTTGTACATTCCGCTGTGTTGAATTTACATAAGCATGTGCATCGCTGCTTGCCTGTGCCTGTGTTAGTTGCTCTGTATTTGCTTTAACCGGTGTAGATGCGGATGTGCTTACAGCATCTTTTTTACATGAAGCAAAAAAGATTGCGAATAATAAAATTGTTGTGCAAGCCGGCAACAATAGTTTGCGAAAGTGATGATGTAAAGTTTTCATATATCTGTTTTTGTTTAAGAACAACTTTGAATTAAAAAGATCTGAACACAGTTATGGATAATATTTACTGAAACTTTATATCAATATCGATTATAGTTTATAATTGCAGGTGACTATTCAATTGTTAGTGAGCAATTAAACTTTTATTTTTTTTATCAGCGATCCCGTAATTTTTATAATCGAATGAACATACCTGCAGTCAATCCGTTTTCTCTATTTGATATTGATATTTTGTGAATGAGGTTCAAAATAAGTGCCGCTAAATATGTTCATATTTTTTTATGTGATAGGAAAAAATTTTCAAACAAAATAAGTTGAGCAGTGGAATATGCTCTACACAGTTTTATAAATTGTTGCTTTATTACCCAATAAATAAATAAATTTAATTAATTCATTTTGTTTAAATAATTTTGAGTTTATTTAAACAAAATGAATTTATTTTCCATATCGCAACTTGCACAATTTTCAGGCATAAAGCCTCATACTATCAGGGTTTGGGAGAAACGGTATCATGCCCTTGACCCAACACGCTCAGAAGGGAATACAAGATACTATAATAGTAATCAATTGCGCCGTTTATTAAATATTGTTAGCCTGGTACAGCTTAATTATAAGATTTCGCAGGTTGGTTCAATGACGGATAAGGAACTATACCGCGCCATTGAAACAAATACATATCAAAGTGTACCGGAAGGAACTGAATACTTTGTTTTACATCTTACACGTGCAGCATTAAGTTATGATGAACAGCAATTTGATAAAATTTTTGCGCACTGTATTTTACGTTATGGGTTAACAGAAACATACAAGAAAATTTTGTATCCTATGATGATACGCACGGGCTTAATGTGGTCGTGCAATACAATGCCACCGGCAAATGAGCATTTTATTACTAATTTAATACGGCAAAAAATGTCAACAGCAATTGATTCGCTGCCACATCCTGAACTAAACAGCGAAACGTGGTTGTTGTTTTTACCGGAAGATGAATTTCATGAAATAGGTTTGTTGTTTGCACATTATATTATTCGCCTTTCAGGTAAACGAGTGATTTATCTTGGAACAAATATGCCGGCTGATTCTCTTGCGGTAACAGCGAAAGATGCGCAGGTAAACAAACTCCTTTTATTTTTAGTACATCGCCATACAACAAAAAAGCTGCAGGATTATATTAATAAGCTGAATAAAAGCTTAACGGGTAAAGAAATATATGTTGCTGCAGGCGAAAGTATAATGAAGCAAATTAAATTTCCTAAAAATATTCAATGGCTTAAAACAGCGGAAGCGCTTGAAAATGCATTAGCATGATGTTTAAATATTAATTAAAAAATATAGACACAATTAAATATTTTTAAAAACGATTTTCTGTATTATGAAACTATTATATGATAAGTTGTCGGTTGAAGTGAGCAAGGCTACAACCCGTTTATATAGCACAAGTTTTTCGATGGGGGTTTATTTTTTGAGCAAGAATATAAGAAATGCTATTTATAGTATTTATGGCTTTGTACGAATTGCTGATGAAATAGTAGATAGTTTTGGTGAGTATGATAGAAAGTGTTTGATAGAAAGATTTGAAGCAGATACTTACAGCGCCATTCAGGAACGCATTTCAATAAACCCTATTTTAAATTCCTTTCAACATGTGGTGCATGAATATAACATTAGTTATGAATTGATTGATGCATTTATGCAAAGCATGCGAATGGATTTGGAAAAGCCAGACTACACATCGGAAAAATTCAGGCAATACATTTATGGCTCAGCAGAAGTTGTAGGTTTAATGTGCCTGCAGGTATTTACATTAGGCGATTTGGAAATGTATGAATTATTAAAGCCTTATGCAATGAGGCTGGGTGCCGCATTTCAGAAAGTGAATTTTTTGCGGGATATAAAACACGACTATTTTACTTTAGGCAGAAAATATTTCCCTGATATGAATGTTACACATTTTACAGAGGAGGCAAAAAAACAAATTGAGCAGGAAATTGAAGATGATTTTAAGGTTGCACTGGCAGGCATAAAAATGCTGCCGCATTCATCAAAGATCGGTGTTTACTTAGCCTATGTAAACTATCGTTCACTTTTTAATAAAATAAGAAAATTGCCGGCTTCGCAAATAGTTAAAAAACGTGTGCGAATTAATAATGGAAAGAAAATAAGCTTAATGATTAAAACTTTATTTGAGGTTAAATTGAATACGATATAGATCAGCGGCGGCATGTTAACTGTATTCAATTAAACAATACTTATTCTTTTTTTAATTCATAATGCAATTCCACCGTTCCACTTTTGTAGGCGTTAACGTTTTTTAAATGCAATGCCTGTTCTTGTTTTAACTGGTCGAAGAACGGCAATCCATCACCCAAAATAATTGGCAATATTGATAACCTGATTTCATCTGCTAATCTTAAATGAATAAATTCTTTCACAAGCATCGCTCCGCCTACGAGCCAAACATTTTTGTATTTTGATTTTAGTTGCTCATTTACAAGTTTGTTCAAATCACCCGAATAAAGTTTGATGTTCTCTCTTTCTACCGGCAGGTTTCTGTGTGTCACTACAATTACCGGCACATCTCCATAAGCCCATCCATAAGATTTTGAAAGTTCTATCGCATGTTCGTATGTGTGTGCACCCATCACATAGCAATCTATTGTTTTAAGAAATTGCTTCGTGTTTTCATCTGTAACTTCAATTCCTTTTTCAAAATGATCAGATGTTTCAAACCACGAAACGCTGTTGTCTTTTTTTGCAATCATTCCGTCAAGACTTGAAACCATATGTATCGTTAGTTTAAATGCGTCTCGCATGATTAATTATATTAAGCTTACCGATTTGAACTTTGATAAATAATCGCGGCTTTGCTTTAAAGCATCATATACATCAATGCCTGATTTATCCAGTTCTATTATCATCCATTCAACTTTCGCGGAACATGCATTAACGATAGATGGAATGTTTAAAGTGCCTTGTCCTACAGGTGTCATCGGGTCGGGGTTGTCCGAAATCAATTTTTCACTAAAAACAGCGGGTCCATCTTTTATGTGTATGTGCCGTACTCTTTTTTTTAGTTTCTGAAGAATGGTTGCCGGGTCTTGTCCTGCAACCTTTACCCAATACACATCTGTTTCAAAAAAAATATCATCATCCAGGTCTTCATTCAATATTTCATAAACCAGTTTTCCATCCACATGATTTCTATACTCCCACCAATGATTATGCAAACCGAAATGCAGACCGTTATCCTTTGCTAACTTGTTACTTTCATTATAGATTTTCACAAGCTCCTTTGTGCCTGCCAACGAACTGTAACGTTTGTCTTCGGGCCATCCATGCCAGATCAGCCTGTCGCAATTATAAGCTTTTGCAGTAGCTGCAAGGCTCGCAATATTTTCTTCAGTTGGAATATCAACATGAGAAGATGTTACATTAAGCCCAAACTCTTTAAGCGCATCGGCAGCAGTTTGAACACTTACATCTTTCGGCCAAAAGGCAGTCTCAACATTTTTAAACCCGAGATCGGCGAGACGCTTCAAACTTCCTTTGAGATCTTTAGCAATTTCATCGCGAATAGTATATAGCTGTACCGCTAAACGATGCTTACCTGTTTCAACAGGTAAATTTAAAAAGCCAGGAATAGTTGTAGCAAATATTCCTGCACCTGCCAGTTGAATGAATTCTCTTCTATTGGTCATAATGCTATTAATTTTTAAACAGTTTTTTTTCTTCTAACATATCCACAGAAATTATGATAAACAAAACGCTTTGGTTTTTAATAAAATCATTTTTTCTCATTGCTACTTACTTCTTTTTCACTTCTGCAAGCAGCATATAACCTGCTATTTTTAAACCGGCTTTTAAAAGTGTTGACTTCGACGCAATATTATCAATGTTACAACGCGCCGCAGGAACTCTGCCGGCTAAATAACATTCTCTTTTCAGTTCCTGTATAAGAAAACTTCCAAATCTTTTTTTGCGATGCGCTGCTTCAACTTCCATATATAAATCTGCAAACGGCATATTGTAGTGGAGGAGAAATCCGCCGGTTGCCACAATTTGTTTGTTTAGCTCTAAAACATAATCTCCAACAGGCTCTGATGTATGTTCAAACACAGCATCGTTATTATTGCGCTTTCTGAATATTAGTTTTTTTGTTTTGATATCCGGAGTAAAACCATCTTCAAACAAAATCACATTTGAACTTATATTTCGTGCGAATTGATACAACAAAGACGTTAATAAAAGATCATTGCTTTGGCATTCAATAAAACCTGCTTTTGAAACTTGCAGTAATTCTAAAAAAGCGACCGGCGACAAATTTCTAAATGAAGGAATAATATAAAATTCAAAAACGGTATCCCGGTCTTTAAGATCTTCATTGCCCTTAATAGAAACATAGCCAATTTTTTCGTTGTTATAAATGAGAAGATAGCTATCTGTCCAGCCGCGTTCATGACAAGCATTATACCTGATTTGAAAATTGTTTTCCTGCAAAAACAAATTTCGCAGATACAATATTTCTTGCAGATTGGTTTTGATTGCACTAACTGGCATGTTGTTGAAGTGTCTCCAAATATACTCGTTTTATTGTGCTGTCTTTTTTAAAAGAGCAGCGGTTTGGTCAGGCTGCTCGTAATGCGCAGAGCTGATTTTTTTGCTGTATAAATCTGAAAAAAATAGCTACGAGGAATTAATATCGGTTGCGACTGACACAGTTAAAGCATTTATTGAAACTGCAATAATTAAAATTATTTTACCTTTAATTTTTAAGGTTAAGATTTAAGGATCACACCTTAATTATTCGATATTTTTGGCGTTATAAATTGACTACTCACTTACCGGTTGCCGCGGGTACCCCCCTCACGGCAGTTGCAGGTATATGTTCGATAACCACTTTAAAAAATTCTATGAGAAAAATTGTGCTGCTTATTGATGATGACTACGAAGACCAGGATTTTTTTATCTCCACACTTTCAGAATATAATGAAAGTATTGAAGTAGTATCTGCATTTAATGGAAGTGAAGCGCTTCATAAATTGAAAACCATAAAGCCTTCCTGTATTTTTCTGGATATTAACATGCCCAGCATAAACGGAATTGAAGTATTACGAAAGCTTAAAGAAAATGAAAACACGCAGCACATTCCGGTTTACATGTATTCAACAAGTGATGGCTATAACAGTAAACCAATTGCTATAAAATTAGGCGCTGAAAAATATTTTCGTAAACCTGAGACACCTGAAAAATTGAAAAGAATATTTAAAGAAGCATTTAAATAAAAAATATTTGACAAGATGCATGCGTTAAATTCTTAGAAATCAAAAATTCGTTTACTTTTGTCTTTTAAGGGTTTAGGGTTGAAAATAGGCTTTCGTTTCTACGAGAGCCTATTGTTTTTTTTATTAAGATTTATCTTAATCGTAATGACAATAGTATACTTGAGATGATGTTATATTACCGGCTGAAATATTCACAATAATGCAAGCGGAAAAATCACTTCCACCTAAAAGAAGTAATCAAATGTTTCATATCATCAACCAAAAACTGGTTTACTGGTCGTAATGAATCTTCATTAGGTGTTGCATCAAAATACAAAGCGCCACGCAGAAAGTTTTTTGTTGAGTCGGTTAAAAAAAATTGATTAGCGGTTGCAACATTACCTTCAACCTTAAAATACATACCATGCACATTTGGTGTTACTGTCATTGCAGAATCATCAATATATGTTGCTTTAACAGTGTGCTTGTTGGTAAGATCAAATGCATCGTTTAAAAGCTTTTCCAGTTTATATTTTTCACCAATTACTTTATAGCTTAAATAAATACGCGCAGAAAATTGCGGGAAGTCAATATTAATCCACCAGGGGTTTTCAGTTGAGTCACCAAAAAAAGTGCTGTCTTTTATTACGTTTGCGTACACCGGATATTCAAAGGTGTAAGGATAACCCGCACGATCGAACGCCTTGTATTTTTTCTGCGGAAAATCAATTTTAAAATAACCTGTTGGCTTTGGTACGTAAGGTGAATTGCAGCTAAGTAAAAAAAATAAAATAAAAAATAAGATTTTGTAGATTTTAAAATTGCGAATTGAAAAATTGGGAAATTGACTTCTGTTTATACAATTTGCAATTAACAATTTACAGTTTACGATCAGCTTACTTTTCTTTCGTTGTGGCCACATGCGGTTTAATGGTGATTTTAATTTTCTGCAAACGGTTCTTATAAACTTCCAAAACAATAAACTCAAAATCGCCACTCGTTATTACCTGGTTTTGCTGCGGAATTTCTCCTGCAATTTCAAGCACTAAACCTGCAAGTGAATCGCTTTCACCTTTTATGCTATCAAAAGTATCAGCCGGTAATTCCATCAACCGGCAAACATCATTTATCATGGTGCTGCCTTCAAAAATATAATTGTATTCGTCCAATTTTTTAAAGCCTGAGTCTTCTTCATCAAACTCATCTTTAATATCACCAATAATTTCTTCCATTACATCTTCAAGTGTTACAATTCCACTTGTTCCGCCAAACTCATCTACTACAACTGCAAAATGAATATGCTTTAGCTGAAAATCTTTTAAAAGATCTTCAATTAATTTATGTTCATGCACAAAATAAGGTGCGCGCAATAATGAATGCCAGTCAAAATTGCCTGGGTTATTTATATAAGGCAAAACATCTTTTGTGTTTAACACACCTACTACTTCATCAAGATCTTCTTTAAAAACAGGCAGCCTGCTGTAATGCAGCTCTTCTGTTTTGCGCAATAATTCCTGCAAACCTGTTTCGTATTCAATGCCACTTACATCAAGCCTTGTTCGCATAATTTGTTTTACAGTAATATTTCCAAACTTTACAATGCCTTTTAAAATATTTTTTTCTTTTTCTGATGCGGAGTTATTTGTTGTCAGATCAATTGCATGATCTAATTCTTCTAAACTATACGCGCTTCTCGATTTTTTTGAAAGTCTTCTTTCAATAACATCAGAATATTTAACCAGCCAATTTCCCATGCCATGAAAAAGGTAATAAGTGGCTTCAGTTATAACTCCAAAGTTTTTAAGAAAGCGAATGTTATTATGGTTGGCATAAATTTTTGGCAACACTTCGCAAAATAAAACAAGAAAGCAAGTAACAGCAACAACCTTTATTAAAAAATCAACCCACACTGCCATTGGTTTTTGCGCCTGCAAAATGGTGTCAATTAAAAGATTTGAAATAATGATGATGGCAATGTTTGTAAAGCTGTTTGCAATTAATAAAGATGCAAGCAAGCCTTTCGGGTCTTCGAGCAAATCAACAATTCGTTTGTAATAAGGTTGCTCTTTTGTTTTTAAAAGATTAATGTCTTTAAATGTAAGCGAGAAAAACGCAACCTCCGCACCAGATACCACAAATGAAAGCATGGTAAATCCCGTTAATAAAAACACAAGCACCGTTGTAGCCTGTGGATCAATTACAGCATGTATTTGTAAAAGTGAAAATAGCGTCGAATGAATTTCCAAATTGTGCAGTTTTCGTTAATACACTATCATAAGTTAGTGACTGGCGAAAGTATTAAATAATCAGCTAAAAAGGCAACCCACCTGTTGGCTCATCTTCAGGCGGCGGTACTTCAGCCGAATAATTATTTTCCTCTTCGTGCGAAACATTGGTAGTTGAAGAAGAAGAATAGTTATTGTTATTGTGAGCGTCAGAGCGCCTGTCGAGCATAATAAAATTATCAGCCATAATTTCTGTTACAAACTTCTTGTGCCCTTCACGATCTTCCCAACTCCGCGTACGTAATTTTCCTTCTAAATAAATAAGGCTGCCTTTATGTAAAAATTTTTGAGCAAGGTCAGCAAGTCCGCGCCATAAAATAATATTGTGCCATTCGGTTTGCGTTCCCATTTTGCCGCTTCTTTCTTTAAACATTTCCGTAGTGGCAAGCGGAAATTTAGCCATGCTTACATTGCCTTCCAGGTACTGCATTTCAGGATCTTTACCTAAATTTCCAATCAGCATAACTCTATTTAATCCTCTCATAATATTGATTTATTATGGTTGAACAATTTTGAATTTTAAAGTTATAAAAAAAAAATCCCAAACCCGGTTAAAATATTAAAACCTGCGAAAGAGCAGTTTTTGCGGAGAGATATTGATGCATGAAACGCGGGAAAGCTTTTGCATTTATTTCTTTTTGCGAAAGCCATTCTCCGCTTAAGCTTTTTAAAGATGATGGAATGTAATCAAGCTCAACAACAATAAAATAACCAAACAATTGCTGATGCGTTAAAGTTTGCGGCTTTGCTTGAATGATATTTAAGGTTGTAAAATCTTTAATAGATAATTCGCTTGCTAATTGCTTTTTAATTTTTTGTTTGTTCCATTCAGGATCGGTGCCGGTTTCAACTAAATAAAATTCATACAGGTTTTGCCAGATGTCTTTTGCCGTACGTTGTTGTACAAATTTTTTTTTGTTATGCATGAAAACGAAATAAGTAAACCATCTTTCCTTTTTTTGAGGCTTCTTTAATTTAACCGGTAATGCATCTGTTT